>CAZPKJ010000098.1:0-11063 GCA_964587075.1 uncultured Flavobacteriaceae bacterium
ATACTTTGGATTCAATTTTACAGCACTTACCGGAATCGCTGAACTGGAAAATGACCAGAATTATAAAATGTTCTGTTGTGAGTATGTATTACGGCGTACCGGACAACAGGTTCACATTTCTACTATTGAATAATATTATTGATTGATTCAGTTGCTTAAAAAAAGAAAGGAGCTTAATTAACCTTTAGATGCCTAAATCAAATCTGCCCAATCGATTTAAGTCTGTTCTTCCGGATAACAAGCTCCTTGTTCTATAGTTTCAACGAAAAATTTGTTGAACTTTTCTGTTCCTGATTACCTTGATTATTTATATTGCAAAGATCATTTGTGGTTGCGCTTTTTGCAATCAACATTCAAATGAAAAATATGTAGATATTTATTTAGGTTACTTGTAGTTGTTTGTGCTACATGAGAGGCAATAAAATGCCTTAATTTATTTGAATGAATTGTCGGATATTTAAAAAAAAACGTAAGCTGTAACAAAAAACGGACAAATCAGCAATCGTAATTGCCTATAAATTAGCGGTTTGCAATAGAAATGGGGCCCGGGAAATAGTGCTTTTACTGAATCAGGTTTTGACTAATCGCGTAACGGATCAATTCCGAATTGGATTTCATTTTAGTCTTATCCAGGATCCTGGCGCGGTATGTTGAAATCGTTGGGATGCTCAGATTCAGAAGTTGGGCAAT
Organism: uncultured Flavobacteriaceae bacterium; assembly: GCA_964587075.1. Taxonomy (GTDB): domain Bacteria; phylum Bacteroidota; class Bacteroidia; order AKYH767-A; family OLB10; genus CAZPKJ01. Next base: position 691 of record CAZPKJ010000098.1, read on the forward strand.
TTCTCCTACCGATTTGCCTTCTGCAATGTGCTTGAGAACTGAAAATTCCCGGTCCGATAATTTCTCATGAAGTGGTATATCATTCCCCGAATCCATTTTAGACAGAAGAATCTGCGAAACATTTTCATTAATGTACTTCTTGCCATTCATAACCGTATGAATCGCTTTCACCAATTCGTCGGGTGCACTCTCTTTAGTAATATAACCCGACCCGCCAGCCTTTAAAACCCGCAACGCATATTGTTCCTCGGGATGCATGCTCAGAATGATCACAGGTGTTTTTATACCCTGCGATTGCAAATCTTTGATAACTTCAATGGAGTTTTTACCGGGCATGATCAAATCACTTACAATAACATCGTAAGTTTTCTGACGGGCCAGCTCCAGCAACTCTTTGGCATCGCCGGCTTCGTCAATTTCCGAGTAGGGGAATTCTTCAGTTATAATTTGCCTGATGCCTTTTCTGACCACACTATGGTCATCGGCAATTAAGATTCGGTTCATACCTTGATATTCACTTGCAAGATATGAATAAATCTTAATTATTGTCTCCGGGTCAGGCTGCCGTTTCCAGGTAAGAAATATGATCGGAAGCGGCCACTAGCATTCAATAGTGCTTTTAAATAGTTTATTGATATGAGAGTTGTGTAAATACACCCTGCGTAACCACTATGTCTTTCTGATTAACGGTATCGCGGCCAATAAAACTGAAAATTCCCGAAACAACTTTCATGGTAGTATCAAATGTGGTGAATTGTATAGAACCGCTCACGGTGGATTGATAAAGGTTTCCCTGCAAATCCCTGTATTCACCGGTAAATCCTCCGGTAGCAGGGTAGGTGCCCGTTTCAAATGAACCCTCATGATATAAGGTTATATTCCTTCCGGAACCGGTTCCATATATCCGCATTGTTCCCGGAGCCGATATAAATGCGTTGCGGGATGTCGATTGCCACGAACTGCCGCCAATGGCAGCCGAAAATGAAGGAAAGCACGGATCACACTGGCCCCCGCAGTCCACCGCTGTTTCATCCTGGTTCATTATCCCATCGGCGCACGAGGCACACTGGTTTACACACGGCCCGCCACAGTCAATACCCTGCTCCCCCTGGTTTTGCCTTCCGTCGGTGCATGTTCCTGAATTATCAATGTCCTTGGTACACGATGCATATAAGCAAATTAAAGAAGCGGCAATAAAAAATCGAATCATTATCATTGAATTTTGACGGTTTATACGACATGTACAATCCATGGTTTCAGGCTTATCCTGCAATTTTATTGAATCCAGATTGATGGCTCTGCGTCCCGAAAGGCTCATTATTGCTACTTTTGCACCGTGAACTACCTAAATGCCGAAGGACTTTCGAAATCATTTACTGAAGTAAAGCTTTTTTCCGGAATCAATATTTCATTACAACGTAATCAGAAAATGGCACTTATTGCCGCCAATGGCAGCGGTAAATCGACTTTGCTGAAAATTTTAGCAGGCAAAGAAACACCCGATACAGGAAGTGTTGCAATCCGGAATTCAGTCACCATCGGTTATCTTGATCAAAATCCTTACCTGAACCCGGCTGCCACTGTGATTGACTGCATTTTTGACGCTGCCAGTCCCGAACTGCAGGCACTTGGTTATTATGAAAAGTTGTTGAAAAACGGCAACAATGCCAATCCAAAGGAATTACAGCATGCCATTGACGTAATTGATTCGCTTGGCGCATGGGATCATGAGGCTAAAGCCTCCGAAATTTTATCGAAACTGGGTATTTCTGACCTGGAACAAACAGTATCCAGTCTTTCGGGTGGTCAAAAAAAACGGGTAGCGCTGTCGCGATTACTGGTTGAAGAGCCCGACTTGCTGTTGTTGGATGAACCAACCAACCATCTCGACCTCGATATGATTGAATGGCTCGAACAGTACCTGAAAAACCTGAATAAAACAGTACTGCTGATTTCGCACGACCGCTATTTTATCGAAAATGTTTGCGACACTATTGGTGAACTCGACACCGATAAAGTGCATTTGTATAAAGGCAACTATGCCTACTTCCTTGAAAAAAAAGCGGAACGTGAATTTCGTGAAGGCCGCGAAATTGATAAGGCAAATAACCTCCTGCGAACCGAACTGGAATGGATGCGCCGGCAACCCAGGGCTCGGACTACAAAACAAAAAGCCCGTATTGACTCCTTTTATGACCTCGAAGAGAAAGCATCATCCGGCAAATCCGACGACAAAATGACCATTACCATGCAAATGTCGCGCATGGGAAGTAAAATTCTTGAACTGGAAAATCTTTGCAAAAGTTATGGCGACAAAGTATTGCTAAAAGATTTTTCACATGTATTTAAAAAAGGTGAGAAAATCGGGATTGTAGGTGCTAACGGAACCGGAAAATCAACGTTGTTAAATATTATCATGGGTTCGGTTAAACCGGATGATGGCAGAATAAAAACCGGCGAAACTATTGTTTTTGGATATTATTCACAGGATGGAATATCATTACCCGAAGATAAGCGTGTTATAGATGTTGTTCGTGATATTGCCGAATATGTCGAGACAGGTAATGGGAACTACATAAATGTCTCCAGGTTCCTTGAACATTTCCGGTTTAAAGGCTCCGCGCAATATACGTATGTATCCCGCTTAAGCGGAGGAGAAAAGCGAAGGTTGTACCTGCTGACAATACTTTTGAAAAATCCTAATTTTCTTATTCTCGATGAGCCTACAAACGACCTCGATATTGTAACCCTCAACTTGCTTGAAGATTTTCTGTTACACTACCAGGGCTGCATGTTGCTGGTAACGCACGACAGATACTTCATGGATAAACTGGTAGATCATATTTTTGTGTTGGGTAACGAGGGTAGGGTAAAAGATATTAATGGAAATTATACCGCTTTTCGCGGGATGAAAAAACAGGTTCAGTCAGCTGCATCCAAAACGGTTCAACCTGGTTCGCAACCAGTACCTCCTGCAGTTACATCCGGAACGGTAAAACTGAGTTATAAGGAACAAAAGGAGCTGGAATCACTGGAAAAGGAAATATCAGAACTTGAAGCTTTGCAAAAAAGCATGGAAACTAAAATGTCGGGAACTGTTCATGATCACGATGCATTGCAAAAACTTGTTCACGAATATGGAACCATCAACCGAAAAATTGAACTTATGACCGAACGGTGGCTGGAGCTTTCCGAAAAAAAATCCCCGAATTAAAGTTTATCCTCGCTAACTATTTTTTGATGCAGAGTGTTTTCAAATTTCCGGTTACAAGCATCGCTCACATAACGTACCCTTTCAATAGCATTGGTTAGCAGGATTTCATCCGCATTCAATACGTCATCTTGTTCCAGTAATGTTTCAGTAACATCATAACCCTGACCGGCAAGGTATGCCAGTAATTTTTTTCGCATGATCCCGTCAAGGCAGCCTTCCGAAAGCATGGGTGTTTGAATACGGCTTCCGGTTCTTATAAAAATATTCGAATTGGTAGTTTCAATAATTCTTCCTGCAGGGTTCTGAATAAATGCATCATCCGCGCCAAGCGTGGCCGCATAATTTGCAGCAACTATATAAATTAAACCATTCAAACTTTTAATATTCGATAGAATTCCCGGTTGTTTACGCTGCCCTTCAAATAACACAACCTTTTTTCCCATGGATGTCAGGTCCGGAATTATTGCAGCTGTTCCACTCAAGCTCCAGGATGCGCTCAATGTATCCGGCTTATAGTTTCCCGATGCTTCGCGGCAAACAACAAGCCTGATCCGGCCAACGTTTAATTTGTTCAATTCAATAATCTGGCTTATCGCCGAACTGATAACCATTGTAAAGTCTTTGGCAGGCTCGGGGATACCCAGTATTTTCATTCCGGCATACAAACGATCCAGGTGGTCCGGTAAATAACACGGCGCGGAATTTGAAATTCGTATACTCTCAAAAATTCCGTCGCCATAACGGAAGCCGCGGTTCATAACCGGAAGAACCGCTGTGCCTTCTTCAATAACACGACCGTTATAAATTTCGAAAAATTTGTTCACGCTATAAACTTCAGGGTATTGGTTAAATCGCTGTTAACATCTACCAGGATTCCTTTTACTCCGGCCGAGTCGCCCGACTGTGTATCTCGCTCCCGGTCTCCGATAAAATAAGATGCCGATGGATCAATGTTAAACCGGGCGATTGCTTTTTCAACCAACAGTGAGCCAGGCTTCCGGCATAAACATTTTCCGGTTTCATTGTGGTGCGGACAATAATAAATTTCGTCAAAAGTGATTCCATGCTTCTTAAATTCACCCGCCATGTGACTATGTAAAATATCCACCTCCTCATGTGTATATAAACCTTTGGCGATTCCGCCCTGGTTTGTAATAACTATTAACCGGTAACCTTTTTCAAGGAATTTTTTACATGCATCAATTACTCCGGGTAAAATCCTGAAATCCGAAACACGCCAGGTGTAATTCAAAATATCTTCATTAATTACACCGTCTCTGTCGAGAAAGATTGCTTTTTTCATTTAAAGGAAATAAGTAAGTTGATCGATAAAATGTAAAATGAGAGAGGGCTTTAATGAAAGTGTAAATAAAAACCCAAAGATGGCTCCCCACATGTGTGCGTCGTGATTTACAAAATCACCGCCCTTTTTATTCATATAATAACTGTAAGCCAGATAGGCTATGCCTAAAATGATACCAGGTATTCCAATGATTCCATACAGGTAAATTTTGTCAAGCGGTCTGAATAAGATGGCTGTAAAAAGGACTGCCGAAACAGCTCCGGAAGCACCTAAGGCATTATAACCCGCATTATGCAAATTGCGCTTGTAACTGGGAGTAATTGAAATGACAATGGCCCCGATATATAAGAGCAGATAATAAAATGTGCTGCGCTCTTCAAACAGGGCGTCGAAATATCGTTCAACAACGTTACCAAAACTCCATAACACCAGCATATTTATAGCAAGATGTATCCAGTCGGCATGAATAAAACCCGATGTAAAAAATCGCCACCACTGTTTGCGTACCGATATCATATACGGATTGAATATAAGCCGGCCCATCATATCCTGGTTGTAAAACGCAATAATGGATATCGCTATTGTAATAAAAACTATCAGGTTAGTCATAATGTATTTTTCCGATCTTGAATCTATTTTGCAAAAAAGCCGTTCCGGCACAACCGGAACGGCTTTATATTATCAATTAGTGTAATCAGTTTTTAACAAATTTTACCGTACTGTTGTGGGTTTCATTTCCGAGTCTTATTATATAAGCTCCGCGGGTTAGTGAACCTATGTTGAATACGCGGCTGTTTGAGCCTGTCGAAATTTGAAATTGTTCATTCAAAACCAAACGGCCTGTAATATCATAAACGCTGGCGTTAACAGCCCCGCTGATCATTGAATTTATAGTAAGGTTCAGCAACTCATGTGCCGACTGATACGCAGTAACATTCCAAGGCTGACTTTCAGGGTCATTAATACCAACCGAACACAGCGGGTCGCCCTGGGCATAAAGTGTCACCATTACCGAAGTGCCGGTATAGGTACAGTTCGGATCGAGCGTTAGCTGGAAAATATTACCGGTTCCGGTTGCATTACCATAAACCACAGGAGTAAAGTAATAAACACCCGCGGCAAAAGGATTACCGTTATTGATCAGAGTTGTGGCTATTGTGGCTGGCTGTGGAAATACTACCCCGGTACCACCAACAATTCCGGGCTGACCAAGCGGATTGGTGCTTCCACTGATATCGCCGGTTGATACAATTACACTGAACCCTTTTGTTGTTCCTACGGTAGGTGAGTTAGGACCGGTTGTTGTAAGGAATAGGGTGTCGCCGAAACATATCGTATAGTCGGGGGCCGTTATAACACCGCTGCTGATGGTTGGGTCACCGCAGGCTACTGTAGCCAGATTTTGAAACTTGAAAATACCATCGGTTGAAGGTGATGTTGTGAAACCACCGGCCCACATCGTATTGATGTCCCAAATTCCCAATGCGGTGCGCTGCGTTCCAATTTCGATATCATTCCAGGTTAATCCGCCATCATCACTGTAGGAAGAACCTAAAACGAAGTTTACATTGGCTCCTGTAGAAACCAGCCGGGCAGTTGTACCGGGTACATATTCAATATCGTTCCCCAACATATTACCAGTTGGTGTTGATGCTGTCCATGTAAGTCCGCCATCGGTAGTACGGCGTACTGTTTGCACACCGGTAGTACCATTAAATAACCGGGCAAGTCCGCTGGTGGCGTTCCAGAAAACGATATCAATGGCATTATTTGCCGGAACGGTAATTCCGGTTGATGCCACCGTCCATGTAATACCCCTGTCTACAGAGCGGAAAATCCTGCCTTTGTTTGTATCGAACCAGATAGTATCACCAATGACTTCGTAATGGTTTACAATTCCGTATTCATCCGGAGCAATAGCTGCAGGAATATTGGCCGGAGGTACCGCTACCCAGGTAGCACCGCCATCGGTAGTAGTGTACATCTCCATTTTAGTACTCACGGGATCACCCTGAGCCCATCCGTTGTTGGCATCCCAGAAATGGACAATATTCGGAAAAGAAATTCCGGTAGTAACATAAATTTGTCCGGCACCCTGCTGGCTCCAGGTAACACCCCCATCGGTAGTTTTCCAGATTCCGCCACCCCATCCGGCGGCTGCGTTATAAAGCACGGCCCAGGCAGTTTGAGCATCGAGTCCAAAAATCTGTGACCATGCATGACCCGCAGGTGCCGGTACTACTCCGGGTATCCAGGTTGATCCGCCGTCGATGGTAGCTGAATAGTTGCGGTAATTTTGATTGGTACCGGCTCCGTCGTAAGACGAAATCCAAACCACGTTGGAATCGACAACACTTACATTAAAAACACCTGTTGATGTGTTTGGAAATCCTGTTGCCTGCGAAACCCAGGTGCCCTGTGCATATGCAAATGAAACTGAAAGGCATAACATTGCCAATAACTGTAAATGTTTTTTCATGAATAAATAGTTTTAGTTGATTTTATGATAGCTTCCAGCAAAAATAGAATAAAATTCCTAAAGAATCCATTTCTGCCAATTTCTTATAAGTATTTGATAATTAGTGAAAAGGCATTCAACCATACTTGAGTAATAATTAATTCGGTTCGCGGTTTGACAATTGTGAGAAGAATGATTTATGGTCAGCTCTAAACATGTTACTGCAAATCACATTTAATTTAGCTATCTTGGCAATACTTTTTAATCATTTTTCGAATGAAGCTTTTCAGCAGGTTCCCGGTGTTCCGCATCGTGCTGCCATTTTCGGCCGGAATCATATATGGTATTACATCATCCTGCGAATATTTTAACTCATATCTTTTATCGGCTGTATGTATAATAATTTCATTTCTGTTTACACGATGGCGACTGGCCACTGGAAAATATGCTAACCGGTGGCTTGCAGGAATCCCGTTTTACCTTAGTTTTTACTTCCTTGGTATTTGTATTACAGCGTTACATCATCCCGATGCGGTATCAGGTCATTTTCCTTTGGTTAAAGGGGATTGTAAATTTTTGGTAACAATTTCCAAATCACCTGTAACTACAAAAAAAGGAGTAAGATTTATTGCTGAAGTAAAATCCTATAATGGTTCAGGATCATGGATTGCCTCACGCGGAAATTTGTTGATATATGTTTCAGGTCATTCTAAGCTGCTCCATGCCGATATTGGTGATTACTACCTGGTTTCCGGGATCGTTTCTGAAATTTCAAACCCGGGTAATCCATCCGCTTTTGATTACAGCAGCTATATGCTATCGCAGGGTGTCAGGTACCGGTGCTTTGTAAAGTCAAATCACCTGCAGTTTGTCGAAAGTGGCGAAAAAATGAATCCTTTCAGGATGGCTGCGCAATTAAGGAACCAACTTTTAGTGAAATTGAAAAAATGTTTTACCGAAAACGAACGAATAGGTGTGGCCGGTGCTTTGTTGTTAGGTTATGATGAGTGGCTTGACCCGGAACTGGAACGCGACTATGCCGCGGCAGGGGTATTACATATTTTGTGTGTTTCGGGCATGCACGTAGGACTCATGTATGTAATCATGTCGTGGCTGCTCTCTTTATTTGAGAAATCACAAGTAACCAGGCCATTTAAGTATATTATTCTTATTTCCTTCATTTGGTTTTACGCTATGGTAACCGGTTTCGCACCATCGGTTGTTCGCGCAGCGTCAATGCTTAGTTTTGTAATTGGAGGAAAGTGGTTTAACCATCAGAGTACTATTCAGAATATTTTATGTGCCTCCTGTATGGTCCTGTTTGTATTTGATCCTTTTATGATTGCCAGTGCAGGATTTCAATTATCATTTCTGGCAGTATGTGGAATCGTTTTTGTGAACCCGTTGTTAAACCGGTTGTGGTATCCCGAAAACCAGTTCATTCAAAAATGTAAAGAGCTGGTGAGTATTTCAATCGCCGCGCAACTTGCTACCTTTCCCGTGAGTATTTTTTTGTTTCATCAGTTTCCAAACTACTTCCTCGTGGCAAACCTGGTAATTGTTCCATTATCGACATTGGTGATGTATTCAGGATTGATTTTAATGGCCACCAGCGACATTCCGTGGATCGGTACCGTTGTTCAGCAAATGACCGGATACTTTATCGACTTGCTGAATTACCTGGTGAAACTGGTAAGCAATCTTCCGGGTTCAACCAGTTCGGGAATTTATATTACACTGCCTGAAACAATTATACTGTACTTAACCATCATATTACTGATTGTTTGGTTAGTGTACAAATACATTCGTCTGTTTTTTATTTTACTCTGCTCCATTATGGTATTGCTTACTTTAAGGATTCATACACTTTACCGGGCGGATGATATTTCACAGTTTACAGTGTACAACTCAAAGTATGCGATATATTCAGTTTTACATGACCGCCAGGCAACATTGATTTATGACAAAGAAGCCGCTGTTGATATTAATTATGTGATGGGTGAGCACCTGGTGAGTGCTATGGTAGCACGAAATTCCGTTTTACATCTGCCGCCAGATGGTATTTTGAAAATAAATGGCGGTACCATAGTAATGATTCGAAACTTACCCCGTCATAAAACCATTCCATCAACCGGTGATTTACCCAAAGTGAAAGTGCTCGTTTTTTCAGGAAAATCGAACATGCCTGTCGAAAAAATAACGGACATGATTCAACCGGAAGTTGTGGTGTTCGACCCAACATGCAGCAGGTATTTTATCAACAAATTTAAACGGCATGATGGCCATGCAGGAGTAAAAATTCACGATGTAAAGTACATGGGTGCTTATGTTCTCGATTTTTAAACGATTGAATTCAACGGAAAGGATTCCTTTAACCGGGCACCCTTTTCGGTGAGTTGCAGCGAGCAGCACTCTGTCAGCGGATCATGTTCAAAAAAAAGGATGTAGTTGTTGTCGGTGGCTTCCTTTAAAAATGCCGCTTTTTCTGTTAAGGTTATTAAAGGACGTGTATCGTATGCCATTACATAGGGTAGGGGAATATGACCTGCCGACGGCAGCAGGTCGGCCATATAAACAACCGTATTGGCTCCTGTTGTTATATGAGGTATCATCATGGCTCCGGTGTGCCCGTGAACAAACTTAACTTTGAATCCGGGAAATAGTTCGGCACCATCTGCTGTGAACTTTAGCTGCCCGCTTTCGCTGATAGGTAAGATATTCTCCCTGAGGAACGACGCTTTTTCGCGGGGGTTGGGTTTCGTTGCCCATTCCCAGTGTTCCGAATTACTCCAGTAAGTAGCGTTTTTAAATGCAGGTTCATATCCGGTTTTATCTTTATTCTGTATAATGCTTCCCCCGCAATGGTCGAAATGCAGGTGCGTGAGGAAAACATCGGTAATGTCATCCATTCCAAAACCTTTTGCCTTTAATGATCTTTCGAGGGTGTCATCACCATGAAGGTAGTAGTGGCTAAAAAATTTATCATCCTGTTTATCGCCGATTCCATTATCTATCAGAACCAGCTTGTCGCTGTATTCAACAAGCAAACAACGCAGGGCCCAGTTACACATATTGTTATCATCGGATGGGTTAATTTTATTCCAGATCGATTTTGGAACTACGCCAAACATGGCACCCCCGTCTAACTTAAAATATCCGGTGTTTATTGAGTGTAGTTTCATGAGTTTCCCTTTTATAATTGATACATATTAAATGACCTGATGACTTAATGACTTTCTTTCATTCCTCTTTTATAACCTATGACCCATTTTCCCTTCCCTGCAATATTAACGAATCCCTGTTTATTAAAATAAAAAAATCCTCCCGCGATTTGAATTCATACTCCTAATTTAGCCATTCAAATCCTAAAATGATAAATAACATTTGATAATTATAAC
>CAZPKJ010000099.1:0-4611 GCA_964587075.1 uncultured Flavobacteriaceae bacterium
TCATTGGATCCTTCAAAATCAAGCGACCGGTATTTTCCGGAAAATTCATGAATAGACCGGTCAATCAGGAACTGCATGGCCGAGTTTTCTTTGCCTGCTTTACCGGTTGCCGAAAATATAAAAACCGATTGGTTCAATGCTTCAAAAAATACCGCCGACGCCAATCCTTTTCCGTTTCCATCTTCAGCTTTCCAAACACGTAACATATCGCGACCGGCTGCCGCTGAAGCAAGCTTCCTGAACATATCGTAATGATTAGGCTGCAAAGTACCAATCAACCGCCCCCTGTTCTGCAAAAACATTTCAATAGTTTCATCTACATCGCCGAAAATTGACAACGTCAGCCCCGAGTTCACAGCCTTCTTAATATTTCTAACGTGATTTTCGTGATATGATTTACGTATGATATCGTATGGTCTTGAAATATCAAGTACAAAATTCCTGTTAGGTCTCGATGAAAAATCATCGGGCACCCATTTATTCGAATAATGAAGATTCATTTCAATGTAACGGTAGGCGGCGGGAATGGCCGAAAGGAATTTCCGGCAAGTATTCTCCTGTATTTCATTCAATGAAAAAACCCCCAGCTGCTGGGTAAAAAATGGCGGGTAAATGTAATCCATCAGATATTTGTTTCCTCTAGTAAGCGGCATAACGGTGGAATAATCATCTTCCACCAAAGCCTCCCATCCTTTACATACCACATCGAGATACCAGGAAAATGCGTAAATGATTCCATTGGATGCATTAAAAATGCACCGGTCCCATTGCTCACGGTCAATCTGATGATTTTTCAGGTACTTCATCACTTCTCTGCAGGTTTGTAATTACGAAGCAGCAATCACCATTTGTTCGTATACATTGCGCCAGCCGGCCCAAATCTTATTTTCGGAGAGGGATTCATTATGCCATAAACTCACAAAATCCCCATTAACCTCCTTAACTTCCCTGATTAACGGGAGGATGTGTTCCATAGCCGATTCGGGTCTCACTTTCATGTAATATTTCAATGTAGCATCCATTACCGCAAAAGGATGGATCCGCAAATTGGTTATTTGCTCGTTATCGAGATCATAAAAATAAAAAGGCGAACAAATGCTTGCCCTGAATCCAACCTGCAGTGCGTAACCCATTGTATAGTCATCGGTGATATCAAGTTCGATCAACCTGCGGTATGTCTCAGGTAGTTTCAATATCAGAAAATGCTGCCTGCTTTTGGTTACTTCCCTTTTCAGGATTTTATTTAACTCATTCAATTCTTTTTTCATGCGGCCGGGATTTTTATTGGATCCATACGACGGATGTATCCCTGCTTCGGCATAATCGGCAATTGATTTGATAAGTGAACGAAATTTCCTGGAATCAACAGGTACATTTTTATCATTGAGCCCATATTCTCCCAACAGGAAAAAATATATAGCCCTGAACTTATATTTCCGCTGTATTTCGAGCTGGTATTCGTATGTGTCGTAAGGATCCTTTTCGAGACCCCCAAGAACCCGTGTTCGTTGAAAAAATTCGTCGATGTCAAACTTTACCAGCGACCTGATGTATGCCCCCATGGTTCGCATAAAACCCTTTTCAAGATATGCCCAGGCGTTATCAATATCGATGGTAGAAATAAACCGGTACTTTCTTTCATGAAACACTATACCGGGAAACTTTTCAGTCAATAGTTTCTTAATGAGTAACGCATAATGATTCACCAATGGTTTTCCAAGAAAATTCTTTTGAAACGCAATACTTTCAGTGGTGTCGAACCGGTCGTGAGAATCTCTCAGATGCGGCAGGTATTCCTCATACCGGCTAACCAGGTAAAAGGAGGCGGCAAACGGGTCAAAAGGAACAACATACTTGGGGTGCGTGGCAAACAACGCTTTTAATCCGTTCCATTCAAAAACCGATACCTGCTGATCCTCGATTCCCTTTTCAAAGAGCAGCCGCGATGCAAAAATAAAAAGCTCATCGCCAACAGGCTGATCCGAATAGCATAACCTGGGACCCGAATAGGTCAGAAATGTGGTTTTATCAAAAACAAACTCATACGATATACCAAGCAGGTCAACAAAAATCAAGTCCATAATATACTTGAGCCTTGTCGTGGATGAATTCACATAAATGGCAACGGTTCCGGTGGGCATACCTTAGTATAAGCGTGCTAAGTTAGGAATTCGTTTCAGATTCGTTTGCTTCTGACGGTCAATCAAAGTTTACCCTCATCGGCAAAACTGTAATAATGTTCACCGGCAATAATGATGTGGTCAAGAATCTGAAAATCCAAAAGTTTACCTCCTTCTTTCAGTTTGCGTGTAAGAGACAAGTCGGCGTCACTTGGCTGCAGGTTTCCGCTGGGATGATTATGGCATAAAATGATCCCTGAGGCTGTACATTCCAATGCCTTGTTAAAAATAACTTTCGGGTCGACAACGGTACCGGTAACACCTCCTTTACTAACCTGAAAGCGGGTGATTACATGATTTGCCCGGTTTAAAAGCAAGATCCAGAACTCTTCGTAGTTCAAATCGGCCAGTAACGGCGAGAAAAAATCGGCTACATCGCGACTGGATCCGATTTTAACTCTGGCTGAGGCTTCGGCCATTCGTCGCCTTCTTCCAAGTTCGAGTGCTGCAACAATGGTAATGGCCTTCACCTGCCCGATACCTTTGTAAGAGGCAAGGTCACTAACCGACATTTTTGACAAACGGGTTAAATCGTTATCTGTTTCCTGTAAAATTCGCCTCGATAACTCAACAGCTGTTTCATCGCGTGAGCCGCTTCGGATCAGAATGGCTAATAATTCGGAATCGGTTAGCGTGTGCCGTCCCAGATTGACTAATTTTTCTCTCGGCCTGTCGGCTTCGGCCCATGATTTCATTGAAAAGGTTTCCATAAAAAGTATCATTAGAAAAGTATGGTGTAAAAATAAAAAAACCTCTCCGTAAAGGAAAGGTTTCTTAAAACGGGGGGCAAAATTAATTATGCCATAGAATTTATCATCTTGCTCAGGCTCGATTTCAGATTGGCAGCCTTCTTCTTGTGAATCACATTCTTTTTAGCCAGTTTATCCAGCATCGAACTGATCTCGGGCAACATGCCGGCGGCAGCTTTTTTATCGCTCATGGCGCGGATGTTCTTTAATGCATTACGCATGGTTTTAGCCTGATACTTATTACGTACCGACTTTGATTTGTTTGCCCTGATGCGCTTTTCAGCGGATTTGTGATTTGCCATTTGATTTAACGGTTAATTACTGATAACTGATCCTTAAGAATATTTTCTAAAGGTTTAATTGTTTGATTTGTAGCCCGTACGGGAATCGAACCCGTGTTTCCTCCGTGAAAGGGAGATGTCCTAGACCCCTAGACGAACGGGCCGATTGATACCTCTTTTGTAAAAGAGGATGCAAAAGTAAATAAAACCCCTTTAATAACCAACGGGGTAGTAAAAAAATCATTGAATGATGTCGTCATCCGACTGAAGCCGGAATCCCAGCCTTTTACCTGTAGAAACCACACTGGAAAGGCTTTTTTCGAGGATTTCTTGTACGGTAATAACTTTTACGTGCTCAAAAGGGGGTGTCATTATGTCGAATTCAAGGCAATGCAACACAGCCTGCTCCAATACTTCCTTAATTTTTTCAACCGTAAGTATCTCTTTTTCAAAATCATTGAATAAATAGCCCAACTGTTTTTTGCCTTCTACAAAAAAATGATTTTCATGATTAATAAAAATACGTGCTACCAGCATACCCTGATCATTCATCCGGTTATATCGTATTGAATCGGTGAGAAAGTTGTAAATGGATATCATCCCGCAATAGGCATTACCCTTGTTCTCTGCAACATAAGAGCCTTTAAAAATCTGATGGCTTGAAGGAAAAATATACGCATCGGTATGTTTGGAAAACATGATGATATCGTCGGATATTTTTAACTCCAGGTCAAATTCACCCCGGTCGCGAAATTGCACCACTACCCGTTTATCAATTTTACTCATCCTGCCAAGAAGACCCGTTTCGAGAAACTTCAGATGTGCCCGGATATGATTGAATGCTATTTGAACGTGGTTCAGAACCTCAACTTTTAAGGTAGCTTTTTCCGAAAGTGACCTGATTATTTGTTCAAATGCCGGTTCCTTTTCAGTCATGTTGAATAAAATTTAATACGCCCTGGCAAACATGACCCTTTGCGGGGATGGGTTACCGGTAAGAATGCACTTTCCGGATTCCATTTTGTTATTCAAAGGTATGCAACGTATAGTAGCTTTGGTCAGCTCTTTGATTTTTAGTTCGGTTTCGGTAGTTCCGTCCCAGTGTGCAAATACATATCCGCCCTTTGAGTCGAGCAAGTTCACAAACTCATCCATAGTATCGGCGCTCCAGGTATTTTCCTCTTTGAAATGAACTGCTTTTTCATACATGTTATCCTGTATATTGTTCAAAAGGTTTTCAATTTTGAGATGGATGTCAGTTACCTGATAAGTACTTTTTTCTTTCGTGTCGCGTCTTGCTACTTCAACAGTATTGTTTTCCAGGTCTCTCGGGCCAATGGCAATGCGCACCGGCACACCTTTTAATTCGTAGTCGGCAAATTTCCATCCCGGTTTATGAGT
>CAZPKJ010000099.1:4621-10942 GCA_964587075.1 uncultured Flavobacteriaceae bacterium
CGCGGTTATCGTATTTGACACTTATCCCTCTTTGTTGTAATAAGTCTTTTATTCCAAATGCATATTTATCGATTGCTTCCAATTGTTCCTGGCTTTTGTAAATGGGTACAATTACTACCTGTATGGGAGCCAGTTTTGGGGGTAATACCAGGCCGTCATCATCGGAATGTGCCATGACCAGGGCACCCATGAGCCGGGTCGAAACTCCCCATGAAGTTGCCCAAACATAATCCTGCCGGCCATCTTTACCGGTAAACTTAACATCAAACGCCTTTGCGAAATTTTGTCCCAGAAAGTGCGACGTACCTGCCTGTAATGCCTTTCCATCCTGCATAAGCGCTTCAATACAATACGTATCAATAGCACCGGCAAAACGTTCATTGACTGTTTTAACGCCTTTAACTACCGGTATGGCCATCCATTTTTCGGCAAAATCGGTATAAACATCCAGCATTCTCCGGGTTTCGTCAATAGCTTCCTCTGCTGTTGCATGTGCTGTGTGGCCCTCCTGCCAAAGAAACTCGGTAGTTCTCAAAAATAGCCGGGTACGCATTTCCCAGCGAACAACGTTGGCCCATTGATTCACTAAAATCGGTAAATCGCGATACGACTGAATCCAGTTCCGGTACGTGTTCCAGATGATGGTTTCGGAAGTAGGCCTTACAATTAGTTCCTCTTCAAGCTTCGCTTCAGGATCTACTTCAATACCCTGGCCATCGGCGCTGTTTCGCAGTCTGTAATGGGTAACTACCGCACACTCCTTGGCAAATCCCTCGATGTGGGCCGCCTCTTTAGCAAAAAACGACTTTGGTATGAAAAGCGGAAAGTAGGCATTTGAATGGCCGGTATCCTTAAACATCTTGTCGAGAGCCTGTTGCATTTTTTCCCATATGGCATAACCATAAGGTTTTATAACCATGCATCCTCTTACGGCTGAGTTTTCAGCTAAGTCGGCCTTAATCACCAGGTTCTGATACCATTCTGAATAGTTTTCTGACCGGCTTGTAATTTCTTTTCCCATTAGGTAAATTTGAAAAAATAATTGGTATAGTATTTGATTTTAAACAAGTGGCAAAGTTGTAAAACTAATCGGATATAACCAATTACATGCTGCCAGACTACTCTAAGAAAGCTCACTAAACAGTTCAAAATCAAACATCATGAAAGCTTTAATCATTCCTGTAATCGCCAGTGCCCTGTTGTTGGGAAGTTGCTCATCGCAAAAAATGTCACGCACCGGCTCCGGCAACTATGATGATGTCTATTATTCATCCAACGAAGCTGCACAGGAAACCCCTCAGGGCAACACCCCGGAAAATTACAGCACAACTCCGTCGGATTATTCAAACGCACCGGCCGACAATAACGATTCCCGTTTTGATTACAATACCGGTGATGCACCCTCCTCTTCTACCACTACACAGCAGGACGGCAATACCTATGTTACCAATAATTATTATTACGATACCGACGATTATTACGATTATGCCTATTCAAGCCGTCTGAGAAGGTTTTATACCGGAGTTGGTTATAATTATGGTTATTATAACAACTATTTCACCAACTCATACTGGTACGACTATAACCCATACAATTATGGTGTGAGCATATACCTTGGATATAATTTCTGGACACCACATTATCACTCATATTATAATTACTGTTACACTCCCTACAGTTATTACGGATATAACCCCTGGTATTCTCCATGGTATAATCCATATGCATATTCGCCATATTACTCATACTGGAATGGTTACAACAATGGTTACTGGAACGGGTATTACGATGGCTTGTATAACGGTTATTACAACAATCCCTATTACTTCAACAGTTATGATTACACCAGTTATTATTATGGACCTCGTAAACGCGACGGAAGCAATTTACAAAACGCCGGTCCTTCTACCAGTGTAGGTCAGCTTTACCAGAATACCGTATTGAGCGATCGTGCCAATACTCCTCTTATCAGCGCGCCGGCTACCACTACATCCGATCCTCGTCCTATGAATCCGAATGGAAATACTGGTACCCCGACAAAAACACCGACCGGTAAGCCGGATAATTATTCAAGCGATCCACGTCCGATGAATCCTGCAGGTCAGGGTAAAGGGGATGAAGCTCCTGGTGTAAACAACCCAAAAAATCCGGCAAACTATACCAGTGATCCAAAAACTACATCTCCTGTAAAAGGCAATCAAACTACTGCGCCGTCAAAAGGAAATACCGTCAGTCCTGATCCAAGACCGTCTAATCCGGCAACAGGATCACCAAAAGGTAATGTTTCCAATCCTAAGGCCACCGAACCAGTTTATAATACACCAAAAAATAACACTCCTGATCCAAGGCCTTCGAATCCAAACTACAGTACTCCGAGGAATAATACTCCGGATCCAAGACCTTCGAATCCAAACTACAGTACTCCGAGGAATAATACACCGGATCCAAGACCTTCGAATCCGAACTACAGTACGCCAAGGAATAATACTCCTGATCCAAGACCCTCTAATCCGAATTACAATACTCCTAAAAACAGTCAGGAGGCAACTCCGGCACCAAGAGGAAATTCATATGAAAAACCGGTTCGCGAAAAACCCTCAAAACCATCTGTAACCCCGAGGTCATCATCGCAACCAAAACAAAACAGCAACAGTTACTCGGCTCCTTCCAACAACTCTTACCAACCCTCGTCTGCACCCCGTCAATCGTCTGGTTCGGGTAACAGTAACAGCGATAACGGAAGAAGGCCACGATAACAGAACAAAAAAGCTATTTAAGTATGAAAGTATATTTGATAAAAGGCATGTTAACAGCATGCCTTTTTTATCCGTTTTTTGCCTCGGCCCAGAATGAAATCGATGCGCTTCGCTACAGCCAGGTAATGTTTGGTTCAACCGCCCGATCGCTTTCAATGGGCGGCGCTTTTGGTGCCTTGGGAGCCGACTTCTCCACCCTGGGTACCAATCCGGCAGGGATTGCCGTTTACAGAAAGTCGGAATTTTCATTTACTATGGGATTTAACGGACGGGGAATTGAAAGTTCTTTCCTGGGAAATACCGAAAACGACAGCCGGTTCAGTGTGGATATTCCAAACCTGGGTTTGGTGCTTGCCTATCCTAAAAATAACAGCAAGTCGGATTGGAAACAATTCGGATTTGGACTGGGCTATAACCGTACCGCCAACTTTAACTCCAATAGCTTTTATGAAGGTAAAAATCTGAATAACTCTATATTGGACGCATTTGTCGACGAGATTCAACTGGCTGGCGGGGCCACACCCGATGATTTGTACAACAATTACCCGTTCGACATTGATCTTGCCTATCAGACATTTTTGATAGATCCGGCAAATGCCGATACCACACTGTATCAGTCGGTAATACCTAACGGCGGCGCATACCAGTCGCACACACTTACAACAAACGGAGGAATGGGGGAATTCTCTCTTGCTTTCGGAGGCAGTTATCAGGATAAACTTTTTTTCGGTGTAGCCATAGGTTTCCCAAACCTCCGGTACGAAGAAGAGTCGAGGTATGAGGAAAAGGACAAGGATAATGAGATTATTTCGGGTGACACTATAACAGGATATGTCGACTTTAAGTCACTACGTTACGACAAGTACCTCCTTACAACCGGTAACGGGTTCAACGCGAAATTTGGAATCATTTTTAAACCGGTTGACATGGTAAGAATTGGAATGGCTATTCATACACCCACCTATTATTATATGAATGATACCTATCGCAGCAGCATGCGTTCGTCATTTGGCAATGGCAGCAGTTATAGCCTCGACTCTCCGGACGGCACTTTTTCATACGAACTTAAAACTCCTTTCAGAGCTGTAGGCTCACTCGGTATTATTTTCGCCAAATATGGACTCATCAGCTTTGATTACGAAATTACAGACTACGCCTCAGCACGACTTGATGCCACAGGTTACAGTTATTCGAATGAAAACCGCATAATCAGAACTGCTTATAATGGTTTTGCTTCCAATTACAGGGCCGGTATGGAATGGAAATATGAAAAGTTTTCATTCAGAGGGGGATTTGCATATTATTCGTCCCCATTCGATAAAGATGTTACTACAAAATCAAGCGACCAGCATGTAATAAGTTATACCGGGGGAATAGGATTCAGGGATAAGCGATATTACTTTGACCTTGGCTACGCCTATTCGGAACGAAACGATTTTTACAGGGCTTACTCACTTTCCTATGAGCCGGTTCCCGGAACCATTCAAAAGAGAACCGATCATCGGATTCTTACCACGGTTGGTTTCAGGTTCTGATAAATAAAAAGTTATCATAGTCTTAATCCTTTTCGGGATCATACATTAAACTGCTGAGCATATTACGATCAAGGATCTCATTGGCTACTTCCAGAATTGAAGAAGCACTGATAGCGTCAATTTTATTAAATACTTTCTGCACATCAACAGGTTTGTTGTAATGCAACACGCTGCGGGCATTATTCAGCATCACCGCATTATTATTTTCCTGTGCAATAGCAATCTGACCTTTTAGCTGATACTTATATCGTGTAAGCCAGTTTCCTGAGATGGCATGATCGCGCAATTTTTTAAATTCCGATTCTACCAACTGGACACATTTATCGAAGAACTTTCGTTCGCAGGCAAAATATACATGAAACATCCCTGTATCTCGATAAGTGACATAAGCTGACTCCACATGATAGGTATACCCAAATTTTTCGCGGATGTTCATGTTTAACCGGGAATTCATTCCAGGGCCACCCAAAATATTATTCATCAGGAAGAGCGGAAACCGCCGGGGCGAAAGGCCCGAATAGGCTGTATTTCCACTGATAAAATGAACGTGCGAAGCTTTTCGGTTGACCTTACTTGATTTCGCCACATTGGATACCCGCTTTCTGATAAGAGGTGGCTTGTCACCCCTTTTATGATCGCCGAAATATTTTCCTACTATATTTATGACATCATCAAACGGAATGGATCCTGAATATGAAAATACCATTCGGCCGGTAGTATAATTCCGGCCGACAAAATTCAGCAGGTTTTTCCGGTTTAACTGCTTTACAGAATGGGGTGTTCCCAAAACCGGATTACCAAGTGGCTGACCACGGAAAAGCATACATTCAAAATCATCATATATTTGCTCAGCCGGGTTGTCCTGATACGAATTAATCTCGTCGAGTATCACCTCTTTCTCTTTTTCAATCTCACGTAACGGAAACACCGAGTTAAATACGATATCGGATATTAGCTCGGCGGCACGTTCAAAGTGCCCGGGCAACATGGATGCATGTACGCATGTTTCTTCTTTGGTAGTGTAGGCATTTAATTCACCTCCCACAATTTCGAGACGGTTTATAATCTGGTACGACTTCCGTTTCGATGTTCCTTTGAAAAGCATGTGTTCAATAAAATGAGCGACTCCTGCTTCACCTGAAGGTTCATCCCGGCCACCGGCTCTTATCATGAGTGCGCAATGTGAAACCTGTCCCGGATGAAAGGTATAAACCAACCGAAGGCCGTTGTTAAAAAGATAAATTTTATGTTCCATGATTTAATAAGATGCAAAATTAACCAACAAAAAGCAGGATTCGATGCAATTGGGCCTTTAATAAAATGTGATGAAATAAAAAAGCTGACTGTATACCCGCTAAGTTAGTGCGCCTTTTTGGATCACATCCACAATGGCGGGGTCGAGAAGAGTTGATATATCACCCAGACTATCTGTTTCTTTCTGAGCAATTTTTCTCAATATTCTCCGCATTATTTTTCCGGAGCGTGTTTTCGGCAATCCCGGCACAACCTGAATTTTATCGGGTTTGGCAATTGGACCTATAACTCTTGTAACTGTTTCCAGAATTTCCTTCCGGAGCAGGTTTTCATCTTCCGGCTGATGTTCGCATATCACATAGGCATATATACCTTGTCCTTTGATATCGTGTGGATATCCTACAACTGCTGATTCAATTACCAGCGGATGCTCATTTATGGCATTCTCCACCTCTGCCGTACCCATCCGGTGTCCTGAAACATTAATTACATCATCAACTCTTCCAATAATCCTGTAATAGCCATCATCATCCCTTCGACAACCATCACCGGTGAAATACAGATTTTTGAAAGATGAAAAATAGGTTGCGGCACACCGCTCATGGTCGCCATAAGTGGTCCTTAACATACCGGGCCAGGGAAAGCGGATACACAACTTCCCTTCTATACCATTCTGGACAATTTCGACACCTTCATTGTCGACCAGCACCGGTTGAACTCCCGGTAACGGAAGGGTTGCAAAAGTTGGTTTCTCAGGAGTAATACCGGCTAATGGT
>CAZPKJ010000100.1:0-4265 GCA_964587075.1 uncultured Flavobacteriaceae bacterium
TCATTTATAAAAATACAGTAAGAGTCGGATAGGTTTACCTGTGAATCGCGGATAGATTTGATTTCGGTGCCTGTAAGTACCATGCCTGCCTCAAACCTTGTTTCAATATGATATTCAACAAGCGCTTTTTTATTGTTTGAAATGTTTTTAACCGGCATAGGATCGTTGCAAAGGGTTCAAATTTCGTCATTAAAAAGCAACAATCAGGAATCTTTCATTCAACATAAAATCCGGGTCCGGTAAATCAGGATGAAGCGCGTATAATTTTATGTGGCAAATTGACCCATTCACCCTTTCAATTTTACAACTTTGCAGATATGATTTATAAAAGCCTGATCAGGCCCTTGCTGTTTTTATTACCGGCCGAAAAGGCGCACCATTTTACATTCGCTGTGTTAAGAATGGTAAGCCTCATTCCCGGGTTTTATCTGCTGATGAAACAACTATTCGGGAAAAATTATCCTGGAAATGAAGCCATAGTGGCAGGTATAAAGTTTCCTAACCGGGTAGGTCTTGCTGCCGGCTTCGATAAGGATGCAAAAGCGTTTCGGCAACTGGCATCCCTGGGTTTTGGATTCATCGAAATAGGAACCCTTACCCCGGTGGCCCAGTCTGGCAATCCCGGACCCCGGTTGTTTCGTTTACCTGATGACGGCGCTCTGATAAACCGAATGGGATTCAATAATGATGGAGTGGCCGCTGCCGCTGAACGGTTACGCAAGGCAAAAGGCAATATCATCATTGGGGGAAACATAGGACGGAATAAATCGACATCAAATGATAACGCTACCAGTGATTATCTTACCTGCTTCAGGGAATTGTTTGTGGTGGTTGATTATTTCGTTGTGAATATTTCATCGCCCAATACTCCCGGATTGAGGGCACTGCAGGATAAAGAGCCACTCAGGAAACTGCTGACGGCGGTCATGGACGAAAATCGTTCCATGACTGTGCCAAAGCCTGTATTTTTAAAAGTTGCACCCGATATTACCCGAGAGCAGGCGGATGAAATCATTGAAGTAGTGGTGCAAACCAACCTTGCCGGGATGATTATATCGAATACAACCATTACGCGGGATGGTCTTTTAACTCCCGCAAAGGTCATTGAAAAAATAGGATCAGGGGGGCTTAGCGGTAAACCTTTGTTTGGTAAATCTACTGAACTGCTCCGGTACATCAGTGAGAAATCACAAAAACGTTTTGCCCTGATTGCTTCGGGAGGCATTTTTACACCGGCCGGGGCCAGGGCCAAACTCGACGCGGGTGCCGATCTGGTGCAGTTATATACCGGTTTTATTTACGAGGGCCCTGCCTTAGTTAAAGCCATAAAAAAGTCAACTGCAAATAACTGACAATCAAATTATATGTTTGTAATAGAAACTTTATCACCCTCTTTTTTTACTATTTTTGCAAAAATCTCTGTAAAATGAAAAAACTACTCTTTAGTATCGTATTGCTTGTAGGAATGTATGCCTGTGGTACCGTAGTTGGTCAGGAAAGAAATTTCGGAGCCACTATTGAAAACCCTAAACCAATGGCTATGGGTGATATGTTGAAACAACTCGATGGTCAAAGTGAACTGGAAGCCACCGTTGAGGGAAAAGTATTATCGGTTTGCCAAACAAAAGGCTGCTGGATGAATCTCGATAAGGGCGATGGTACCGGTATCCGTGTTACATTTAAGGATTATGGTTTCTTTGTTCCGAAGGATATTGCAGGTAAAACAGTTATCATTAAGGGAATAGCCCAGGTAAATACTACTTCAGTGGCCGAATTACGCCATTATGCCGAAGACGCCAAAAAGTCGAAAGAGGAAATTGAAAGCATTACTGAACCCAAAACGGAAATTGTTTTTGAAGCCGAAGGTGTAATTGTTAAATAAGTACAGTTAACACCTTCTGAATTTGTAAAATCGGCTGATCCCGTTACAATGATCAATCCTTCAAATAGCAATCGGGTATTGATTACCGAATGCCCCCGCGATGCCATGCAGGGAATTCGCGATTTTATTCCTACGGCTGTCAAGGTGAGCTATCTAAACAGCCTGCTTAAAGCAGGATTCGATCGCCTCGACTTTGGCAGTTTTGTTTCACCGAAAGCGGTGCCACAACTGCAGGATACCCGACAGGTACTGGAGAGCCTAGATGCGTCGACGGGAACCGCCCTCATTGCCATAGTTGCCAACATAAAAGGAGCGCAAATGGCAGCCGAACATAGCAGAATTTCATTCATAGGATATCCGTTCTCCGTTTCCGAAACTTTTCAACAGCGCAATACCAATGCAGGGATTTCAGAGTCCTATGAAAGTGTGAAAAGGATGACTGACATAGCCTCTTCAGCCGGACAAAAGCTGATGATTTATATTTCCATGGGTTTTGGAAACCCTTATAACGACCCCTGGAATGATGAAATAGTTACAAATTGGATTGAAAAGCTTGGTTTGTTGGGGATTACACATTTTGCCATGGCCGATACGGTTGGTATTGCTTCACCGGAAACCATTGAGCAAATGTTACGTAAAGTGATTTCCCGTTTTCCCCGATATGAGATAGGTGCTCACCTGCATTGTAGCCAGGCAAACTGGGAAGCCAAAACAAACGCAGCATTTATGGCAGGTTGCCGGAACTTCGACTGCGCTATAAAAGGTTTTGGCGGTTGCCCGATGGCAGATGACGAACTGGTGGGAAACCTTGCAACGGAGAATCTGGTTCAATATTTGCGTGAAAAAGACGTTTCCATACAAATCAGGGAGCGGGAGTTCGCCGAAGCCATGAAAATGGCCGGACTGGTGTTTATGACATCTGAGTCGGGACTAAAAATACAGTAAAGAAAAAATCAAGAAATATTAATGAACAAACTTAACATCTCGTATCGCCGTTTTCTTTTACCGGTTTTCATTGTATTAACCATTTCATGTTTCCGGTTTACGCAGGTAATGGCACAGCCAACAGGATACCTGGAAGTTGTGGGCTCTGTATCACAGGATGGAAAGAATCTTGAAGGGGCCGATATTACCGTTATGCGGGGCAATGAGAAAGTCGACCAGATGAATACCAACGCTGGTGGAAAGTTTATAGTGAACCTTGAGTTGAACTCAAACTATTTGATTGTTTATTCGAAAAACGGCAGTGTTTCCAAATCGGTCGAGTTCGATACCAAAGTGCCCGAGCAACTACAGTCGCAGATATTTTCTCTGAAGTATAAAATTGACTTGTTCAGGATCGTTGACGGTATTGAGGAACCAAACAGTTTGTCGAAGCCGGTGGCAAAGTACGCTTTTAGCGAGATGTACGACGACTTTACCTACGATCCAAATTATACCAACGCCCGCAAAGTAGAGAACGAAAAGGCAAAGGTGGAAATTCAGCAGGAAATTGCCCGTATAAAACAGGAAGAGCAAAAAGCACTTGCGCAGGCTAAGGCCGATTCATTGGCCGCTGAAAATGCCAGGAAAGCGGAAGCAGCAAAAGTCCTCGCCGAACAAACCAGAATAAAGAAAGAAGCTGAAGAAAAAGCCAAAGAAGAGGAACGTCAGCGGGCCATATTTGCTGCCGCCGAAAAAGCCAGGCAGGATTCTATTCTGCAAAAGCAGGCTGCCGAAGAACAGGCCCGGCTGCTTGCCTTACAAAAAGCACAAGCCGACTCTGTTGCTGCCGCCAGAGAGACTGAAAGGTTGAGAATGCTAGCTGAGGCAAAAGCAAAGAAAGAAGCCGAAGAACTTGCAAAAGCCCAGGCTGCCGAAGAAGCCAGACTACTGGCTATTGCCCAGGCTAAAGAAGCTGCCGAAGCAAAAGAAAAGGCCCGCCTCGAAGCAGAAGCAAAGGCAAAAGCCGATGCCGAAGAACGCGCCCGTTTAATCGCCGAAGAAAAAGCCAGGAAAGAAGCCGAAGAAGCTGCCCGGTTAAAGGCAGCTGAAGATGCCCGGTTATTAGCCGAACAAAGAGCCAGGGAAGAGGCTGAAGCTAAGGAAAAAGCCCGCCTTGAAGCCGAAGCAAAGGCAAAAGCCGATGCCGAAGAACGTGCCCGTTTAGCTGCCGAAGAAAAGGCGCGACTTGAAGCTGAAGCGAAGGCCCGTGCCGAAGCGGCTGAAAATGCAAGATTGGCCGAAATAGAAAAAGCTCGCTTCGAAGCGGAAGAAAAGATCCGGTTAGAAGCTGAGGCAAAAGCGAAACGTGAAGCGGAAGAAAAAGCACGACTCGAAGCAGAGGCCAGGGCACGTCAGGAAGCGGAACAAAAAGCACGCCTCGAAGCCGAAGCCAGAGCCA
>CAZPKJ010000100.1:4275-10915 GCA_964587075.1 uncultured Flavobacteriaceae bacterium
CGAACGTATGTATGGCGATCTGCAGGGTATGAACAAAGCTGAAGCTGAGGAACGCGCCCGGATTGCAGCCGAAGAACGGGCAAAGAAAGAAGCTGAAGAACAAGCCCGTCTTGAAGCAGAAGCCCGGGCCAGAGCCGAAGCCGAAGCCAAAGCTAAGGCCGAAGCTGAAGAGAAGGCCCGTTTGCTGGCTGAAGAAAGAGCGAAAATCGAAGCCATACAACGTGAAAAAGCTGTTGCCGATAGCATCAAAAAGGCCGATGAAGCAGCTAAACTGGCCGCTATAGAACAAGCCCGCCAGAAAGCACTGCGTGATGCCGAAGAGAAACGATTACGCGAACTGGAAGCACAAAAAGAAGCATATGCAAAATCAAGCCAGGTTATAAAGGATACCACACAGCAAAGTAAATCGGCTACATCCGCATTGCCTACCATTGATAAAGATTATCCGGAAGGAATTTCTGAAGAAAAACTTGATGAGTCGAACCGGACAATATTCAGGACAATAATCAAAAAATCTACTACCCAGGAAGTGTTTAGTAAAGTGGTTTACAACTGGGGCGGTGTGTTCTATTTCAAAGGTACAACCAGCGTTACCGAATCGAACTATAATATTGAGCTAAAGAAATTTAAGGATTTGCTGAATCAGCAGTAAAAACTTTAAAGTTATCAGAGGCTTAGTAACACAGGATCAATAAAACAGCGGCTTTTTGTAACCTCTTTTATCTGGCCGTTCATATCAACGACTTTAAGCCTTACCGATTTGTTGCCAGGGTAATTTTTTATAATAACCGAATATCCGTCACCGGTTAATTCCCCATCCACAGGCAAAGTATCATCACCATAATTCATTTCCAGGATTTCCTTTGCGGGAAATTCAAGAAAAAGCTGATGGTATGTATTGCCTTCGGCGTCATGGAAAAGGTCAGCCGGCCTGTTTTGCGCACCAACCTGACCCGGGAGGATAACCAGGAAATAACAAATGGAGAGAAAACATCCTGCAGTTTTCATGAGAGGGCACCCCTAAAGATACACTTTGAATTCTCAAAAGTCAAGTTAGCCCTGTGGTTTTATGAACAATCTACGCCTTATTCAACTGCGATAACGATGGGTATCGCCAGCGGATGAGCGCAAAAGAGCCAAACAACAGCAGGTTGTAAAACAAATCACCCAGCAAGGTTCCTTTTAAAAAGGGTATCCCGGCAAGGTATGCGGTACCCAATCCTGAAAGTGTTTTCGGATACAAATCATACATCAGCCATGTACCAAAATTGGTGATCATAAAAAATACCAGCGACGATACCAGAGAAGCCACCATGATGGTTTGACGCTGCTCACGGCCCCTGAGTAAGAAACCAAGCGAAACTACCAGGGCAAAACTTCCGTAAACAAATATCATGTCGCGGTAAAATCCTGTTCCGTGAAAAATTTCAAGCAATACATCGCTGATAAATAATATTATTAACGGCAGTAAAAAGGCGAATTTCTTATTACTGATATAGGCGCCGGCGAATAATGCGATGGCTCCAACAGGTGTAAAGTTGTATTCGTGAGGCAGGAAACGGCTTGCAACAGCTAAACCTATAAGGATGAGGATAACTTTCAGACGCGCATTCAATTCAATGTTCGGAATCATAACCTTTTTATATTTAAGAACCCAAATTTAAAACATTTTGACGAAACGATGTTAACCGGGTCTTTTCAGTACGCTAAAACCGCTGTTTTGATAAACCGGAATATAACTGGAAAAATGGTTGTATTCTTTTTTTTCATCCGGCGAAAGCCCTAATACCACGAAACCGGCCAATGCTTTTTCCGACGAAAGATGTACGGTTTTGCGGCCGGTGAAATACGCCATTGCCCATGGCTTTGCGGTTGCCAGGGTGTCGGAGTGTAATGTTTGTGTGCGGACTTGTTCAAACATGAGTGTTGCAGGTTTGGCTGCTGTTGCATAAACCGGAACCTTATTCATTTCAATCCAACTGGTTTTAACCTGGCTAATGGTTATGAGCAGAGCCACCACCACAGAAAACTGAGGGGTTTTTGTTATCATGGAAACACAGCTTAACAAATAAAATAATATCAGCGGAATGAGAGGTACTAAAAATCTGACCGGTTCACCCGGGTATGGATAAACAACCAGCATTGAAACATAAAATAACAGGAAGTACTCGGCCATTCCCCGCTGATTGAAAAATCGGATCAGATAACCGGCAAGAAATCCGGTAATGATCATCCATCTTAACACCAGGTTCCAGAATGCCGGAATTTCTTGTTCGAACAGGATACAAAAAGCATCATAATACGCATGCCAATTATCGGCCAGTGTCGCAAAACTGAGTTGACTCAGGGTTATCGCGGTATACCATGCCACCGTGGTATCAACTGAACCGGTCAAATATTCGGCGGCATGAATTACTACCATTCCAGAAACTGCCAAAAGCACCATTTTTTTTCGGTAGCCCGGATGGGTCATACTCCACTTAGCGGGCCATTCCGATACCATCATGGCAAGTATGACAGCGAGTGCAGCGCTACGCAAACCATATGTCAGCAACACCAGCAGAATCATGATCGGCAATTTTTTCAAATCGCGTTTCGAATATTCATGCAAAATCAACATGATTATTCCGGTAAATAGCAAATCGGGTAAAATTTGATCCTTCAGCCGGATAACATGAATATTATAAGCGAAAAACAGGGTGACAAGCAGCGACGGAACGATACCAAACGAAATTCTGAAATACCGGTACGTAAACAAACCCGATGCAATGAGGGTTAATGAAATAAAGGTTTTTCCAGCCAACAGGGTTTGTGACTCGAAAAATGTAACCGGAATCAATAGAACCGAAAATAATATTCCTTTCACCGAAGGGCCGTAACCTGCCAGGTCGGCGACAGGCATTTGTTGAATCAGGCCTGCTAAAAATTTCGACTGCAAAAGATACTGCGCAAAATCATCACCCCAGTCGTGAAAATTATTCACGCGAAAAAACACCAGGGGGAACAAGCATAATAAAATCAGTGCTGCTTCGTATAAATAGCCTTTTTTGTTACCGGGTTGTAGCATGGGCTCCCTTTTGATCAATGTCATTCCAGATATCCCACGATGCTTCAGCCTGCAGGTATAACATACTGGCTCCGCCTTTTACGGTAGCCCCTGATTCAGCCCCTTTGCGGAGAAACAACGTCTCTTCGGGGTTATACACCAGGTCGTACAAAAGATTTTGTTTATGCAGAAGATGATAGGGGATATTCGGGCAATGATTTACCTCAGGAAATGTTCCTGCCGGAGTGGTATTGATAATAACAGGATGCGATTCGAGCATGGTCCTGTCAATATTGCTGTACACGACAGTGTTATCCTGTTTTTTACGTGTTACCACGATAAATGGTAAACGCAGCTGATTTAGTACAAAGGTTACTGCCCTGGCTGCACCCCCGTTTCCCAGTACCAGGGCCCCGGTATGCCAGGGTTTCAACAGTGGTTCAAGAGTTCGTTTGAATCCGGTAACGTCGGTATTGTAACCACGCATGGAAACCACATTACCGCTGGAATCGCGTTCAATCCGGATCGTATTCACCGAATTGGTACCGATTGCATCTCCCGAAAGGGAAGTGAGATAGGGAATTATTAATATTTTATAGGGCCTGGTAACGTTAAGCCCGAACAAACCGGAATGTGCATGAACAATGTCAGGGAACAAATCAACGGAAGCAATTTCAAAGTTCCGGTATTCAACCTGGTCAACAATACCCAGGCTCCTAAATTTTTGATCGAAGAATTTTTTTGAAAATGAATGTTCAAGCGGGTAGCCTATCAAGCCATACGTTTTCATTTCACCGGGTTCATGGTTCTTCCCTTATATTCGAGATAGTAAACGACAAAAAAACCGACAAAGCAAAGGAGCAGTGCCACAGATATTTGTGGAGCAAGGCCGGTGATTTCAAGATAATCAAGCGGGCTGATATTTTTTTCCGTTACCGGGATGGTTTTCCCATGTGAATTTATCCGGGTTTCGAGTACCTGTTTCCATGGCCAAACCTTATTGAGGGAGCCTATCATGAATCCGGCCAGTAAAGCTACCGTCAGGTCATGATATCTTTTCAGCAGCCAGTCGAGCAAATGTGCGAATGAAGTTAATCCAATGATACACCCTGCAACGAAAGTGAGAATGATATCGAATTTCATATCCCGTAAGGCACTCAGCACATACTCGTATTTACCTAACAGAAGCAAAATAAAACTACCGGATATGCCGGGTAAAATCATGGCACAGATGGCAATTGCTCCGCAGATAAAAATAAACCAGAGGCCGGTTGGTGTTTCTGAAGGTGTTGCACTGGTGATCCACCAGGCAATAAGCGCTCCGGCTATGGCCGACGCAATAACTTTTAAACTGTGATCGGCGATCTTTTTGTAAACAATGATGGCTGATGCTACAATCAGTCCGAAAAAAAACGACCACACCGGAATAGGATGATGTTCCAGCAAAAAAAGAATCAGGCTGGCAAGCAAAATGATACTGGTGGCAACGCCCGACAACAGAAATAGCAGGAAGTCGCCATGAATAGCTTCAAAAAACGATTTGAAGTTTCCTTTCAGCAGATGTACCCGTGCCGCATTACCCGATTCCTTGATAGCGTGTATAAGCTCTTCGTAAATTCCGGTAATAAAAGCTATGGTACCACCCGAAACGCCGGGTACCACATCGGCAGCTCCCATTGAAATCCCTTTCAGGTAGAGGAGAAAATAATCCTTTGGACCCCGTTTTATTTTATTCATATATTTTTTCTAACCAACAATTATGGAAGGATCGATTTCGCGTGACCACGCCGATATACCGCCTTTAAGGTTCATCAGGTTGGTGTAACCAAACTGTTTTTCGAGGGCATGTATTGCTGATGCACTGCGTGCACCGCTGCGGCAATGAACCACTACGGGAATATCCTTTCTGATCTCCTCATGCCGTTCAATAACGCTTCCCAGAGGAATCAGGAGTCCGTCGATATTTCCCTGGTCGTATTCATATTCTTCCCTTACATCAATCAGCTGGTAAGCCGACTGGTTATCTTGCATGGACTTTAATTCAGCCACTGTAATTTCTTTCATTTTTTTTGTAAATAAACAGGTAAATATGCAGTTATACCACGTTAAACCGGAGGGGTAATTTCGGGGCTGGTCACATCAAGGAACTGAAAGAAAGTATCGCTGCGCAATCCGAGGCGGAGCGATTCGAGCGATATCACTTCGGCAGGAGCAATGTTCCCAAGGTTCACATTGGCGCCAAACTGTTTTATCAAATAAACCTGTTGCGACTTGATAGGCGATTCCCATATAATGGTTTCTACAGGTATTTTATTCACAATTTTATTAATCAGTACCACATGTGCTTTTCCGCTGGGCCTGTAAATGCCTACAGTACCACTTTCGCGTGCTTCAGCAATTACTTTCCAAACACCAGCTTCAATCTCTTTTTGCATCATTTCAATCCATCGGTTCGGGTGAATGATGATTCCTTCTTCCTTACTTCCCACTTCCGAAATCACAGTGACCCTTTTCGACAACTCCCGGATGATTTTGCATTTGTCTTCGTGTTCAATTACAATGGAACCGTCAGAAACTTCGACATATTCAAGTTCAAATTTATCAAGCATCTTAAGAAAATTCTTAAACTCATTTCTTATGATGAATGCCTCCAGCAGCGTACCTCCGAAATAAACCGGTATCGAAGCCTTTTTATAGAGTGCCAGCTTTTCTGTCAGGTTGGGTGTAATGAGAGAACTTCCAAAACCTAACTTTACCATATCGGTGAATGACCCGCTGGCCTGGATAAAATCTTCGGTCTCCCTTAAACTCAATCCTTTGTCCATGACCATA
Organism: uncultured Flavobacteriaceae bacterium; assembly: GCA_964587075.1. GTDB lineage: Bacteria > Bacteroidota > Bacteroidia > AKYH767-A > OLB10 > CAZPKJ01. The sequence continues at coordinate 10,154 of CAZPKJ010000100.1, forward strand.
GTAAGCCCCGAATCCCTGGGTTTGGCCATTCGGACCGGGATTTGACTCAATGGAAAATTCATACTTGATTACGTTTGGTTTGTACCAGATGAATAATGTTCTGGTCGTTTTTCAGGGCAGGCATTAGTTCAAAAATCATATTGATGGAATTAAAATCCATATCCAGTGCGGTTTCGAGATGCTGGTACGATTCTTTTAGTTGGCCTGAAGCATAAAGGTTCACTACCTGCCTGTAGAATAATTCAGGACATTCGGGATGCAGTTTCAGCGCTTTTTCGGTGCTGGCAACAGCCGCTTCAGGATTACCGGTTTCGGTCAGGAAATGAGCGTATGAAATCCAGCCATCGATATATGCAGGTGACTCCTCTGTGATTTTGAGATAACATTCACCCGCTTCGGTAAGATTGTTCAGATTGAATTCACAATCGCCAAGAAGCAGCCAGAAGTCGGGGTTGGCTTCATCCTTTTCAATAGCTTTCCGGATATAGTGAATGGCTTCATACCAGCGGTCGTCGAACTCCAGGGTTAAAGCGATGCCGTACCAGGCCTGAGCCATGTCGGGAAGAAGCTTTACCGCTTTTTTGTAGAAAGTCCTTGCCTCATCCATCTGCTCGAGCTTTTCATAGCATTCGGCAATATTAAAATAGGTGATGCCGTCAGGCTTGTAATACTCAAAGGTTTGCTTGTATTTTTGAATTGCCTGCTCAAAATGACCCAGCATGGCCAATACATGTGCCTGGTCGAGATAAGCTGGTGCAAAAT
>CAZPKJ010000101.1:0-334 GCA_964587075.1 uncultured Flavobacteriaceae bacterium
AAAAACAGCTTAAACAATAGTCACATGGTCCCGACGTATATCGGGATTAGACAGAGGTAAGTAAAGCCTTGTATCCTTCAAAAGCGGATTCAAATCTGCAAAAAGAAGAACAAAAAGTAAATAATATAGATAATGGTCGCGTGGCCGAGTGGTTAGGCAGAGGTCTGCAAAACCTTGTACAGCAGTTCAAATCTGCTCGCGACCTCGAACATGAATGCCCCGGTTCGGGGCATTTCGTGTATATACCCGCGGCAGATTCATGAGCGCCTTAGTTATAATAAAAGCGAGCGAACTAAATCTGCTCGCGACCTCAAACATGAATGCCCCGATTCGG
>CAZPKJ010000101.1:434-10914 GCA_964587075.1 uncultured Flavobacteriaceae bacterium
GGCATTTCGTGTATATACCCGCGGCAGATTCATGAGCGCCTTAATTTTAAAAAAAGCGAGCGAACTAAATCTGCTCGCGACCTCAAACATGAATGCCCCGATTCGGGGCATTTCGTGTATATACCCGCGGCAGATTCATGAGCGCCTTAATTTTAAAAAAAACGAGCGAACTAATTCTGATCGCGACCTTAACAGGGATCTCAAACGAGGTCCCCTTTTTGATTTCAACCCACTACAAAATTTTATATCTGCAGACGGGAGGGACGCGGCTGACTTTTTAATCCAGCCATTTATCGCAACAATTTTTTTTTCCGGTAATTAACAGTTACCTTGGTGTGGAATTATAGTATTTTTAAAAGAGGGTTATGAATTCCAAATGGTTAACCTGCCGTCGTGAGTCTGCCCTGATGATTCGAATTCTTTTCGTTGTTTGGTTTATTGTAATTTTCGATGCGGTTCAATCCATTGCACAGCCGTGTACCCAATATCCCGGATATACAACCTGGCTGGGTTATACCGATGCCTGGGAGGATTCGTCAAACTGGTGTCCGCCAATTGCGCCAACCAATGCAAATGCCTCTATGAACATTCGTATTCCGGGAGGCCCTTCAGGTCCTTACACCTATTACAGGCCGGTTATTCATCCGGGCGTTTATGCTTTGACAGAAAAGTTACGTGTTGAGACAGGGGATACCCTTTACATAGAAGCAGGCACATTAAGTTCGCTTACAGTAAACGATTCCTTAAAAATACAAAACAGCAATTCAGCTATTGTGGTGAATCAAACCGCTGTCGACTCGGTGCAGCTTTCGGGCGGAAACGTTCATTTGCCAAATGATGTACCGTTTAATAATTACAATCGCTCACGTTCATTTTTAGTTATTCCTCAAACAGAATTAATCGCCCAGGGATTGCAGGCGGGTGATGCAATTTGCAGGATTCTTTTTCATATACAGCGTAATTCAAATGGAAATCCATACAGGAATTGTACAATTCGGTATTATCATACTTCGAATGTATCAGGCAATTTCGGAACGGGATACACGGCAAATATTCCTGTTCCAACAGGCCCGGTTATCACAATCTGGTCAGGCGACTTATTTACATCCGACTACATTTCTGTCATGAATGATTATGGCACGGTTGACTTGGAATTACAAACCCCTTTAGTTTGGTCAGGAAGCTCAAGTCCGGTAGTTATAGAAATTTGCTATGATAATTTTGGTTTCAATGCAACCGGATTCAATGATGAGCCGCGGTTTACCCAAACCGGCAACTTTAACCGGTACCTGTGCATACAGGCATTAACCGGTTATTCTAAGCCGGGTTGTGAACTTAGTCCCAAGGACACTATTGTCGTGAATGGAAGCTGGGTGGCAGGATCCAATATAATTACATTTTCGTCGGCTGCTCAAATTGCCAATGTGTTGCCAGGTATGATCAGTTATCAGGATGGGTTATCCGTGATATCTATAGCAGGATCAAGTTTAATTATGAGTGGTTTATTCACGACGAGTAATACAAACTCCAATATAGTATTGTCTAATGTAAAAGTTATATCGGGTAACTTCAGGCCGAATATGACATTTGTAAAAAATTGTCAGAACCAAACCAAGTATCCAATATATGTGAGAGGTCATTGGGAAAATAACGGAACCTTTGTAGCTGGTTACAGCCGGGTAATTTTCGATGGCGTTGTGAGTGATCAGCAAATAAGCGGACAGTCAAAAACGATTTTTTATGATCTTGATATATCCAATCCGAATCACGTAATCAGAGGCACCGATTTTACGGTTATGGATTCACTGCGGTTGTTGAATGGCAACCTAAAACTGAATCTGGGGATGATGACGTTAGCTAAACCTCATGCATCGGCCATGACAAGAACAAGTGGATTTATACAATGCGAAACCGATCAGGTTACTTCAAACCAATATCCATTTGGAAGAATATTTTGGAAAATGGGATCTGTACCGGGCTTGTATATTTTTCCATTTATAAATCATGCAGGGCAGTTTGTTCCGCTGGATTACCAGGTTGTTTCAGGCGTACATCATGTAGTTGCAGGAACGTATGGGACTTTTCCCGACAACACCAGTCTTCCGTTGCCCGAAGTAACTAATGTTATAGGATTTAACGGGGTCTCGTACGATTCTTCAGGGGCACTTGCTGTCGACCGGTTTTTCCTGATAAAAGATTCACTGGGAATAAGCCCGATCGCCGATGTTGTGCTGCGATATGCAAATTCAGAAAGAGCTGCCATTAATCCGGCTGGTGTAAGTGTTATGGGGGCGCAACAATGGAACAATGCACTCAATCTTTGGGAAAATCCTTTGCTGCCGGGTCAGGTGTATAGCACTGGTGTGCCCGATCAGGTTAGTGTAACTATTTCGGATGCTGTATTTGGAGCTTCCGACTGGTGGACCGTTTCATTATTTTCCAATCCACTCGGAACCGGGTTAACCGATACAGGAAACGCCACGTTTTCGGTTTATCCGAATCCTGTTAGTAATGGTACAACACTGAACATAATGTCGCAGCTGCCATCATGGCAACCAACAGCAATCCGCATTTTCTCAGCGGAAGGTCTTGAAGTGATAAATGAAAAATTTAACGGTCTTAACCCGGTGTTTAAAATTCCCGACTATTTTTCATCCGGGGTTTACATAATGCAGCTTCATGATAATTTGAAGAGTGCATGGGGAAAGTTGGTAATTATAAACCGGTGACTCTGCATTTTTACAAATTGCCATTGTTATTTTTAATATAAATGCATTCCTGTGTGAAAGGGTCAAAAAAAAGCGGAACAATAACTGTCCCGCTTTTTCAAATGAAATATAATTTCGGGACTAATCCCTGCGTCCCATGTAAAGCATAACGTAATATGCCAGCGTAGCCAACGCCGACAAAGCAGCAACAACATAAGTCATGGCCGCCCACCATAGCGCATCTTTAGCCATAGTAAGTTCCTGAGGATTTGCCGAACGGCTGGTTTGCAACCAAACCATAGCGCGTTTGCTTGCATCAAATTCAACCGGCAGTGTTACAAAACTGAATAAAGTTATTAGTCCGAACATGATAATACCGATTAATAAAAGGCTTGGGAATACATTGAGCAATAATATTCCGGCAAGCAGTACCCACTGTACCCACTTGGATCCAAAACTTACAATAGGAACCAATGCCGAACGGAACTGAAGCCAGGCGTAGGCACGAGCATGCTGAACAGCATGGCCGCATTCGTGGGCCGATACAGCCGCCGCCGCCGCGCTTCTGCCATAATACACATCATGGCTGAGGTTAACGGTTTTCTCCAAAGGATTATAATGGTCGGTTAGCTGCCCTTCTACCGATATGATTCGTACGTCGTTTATACCATTGTCGCTGAGCATTTTTTCGGCAATTTCTTTTCCGCTCAATCCCGATCCGATGGTTACCTGTGAGTATTCTTTAAACTTTCTTTTTAGCTGCATGCTGATTAACCATCCAACCAGCATGAACACAATTGCAATGATGTAAATTCCCATTTTCTATTTTATATTAATTTATTTGTTGGCAAAATTAATGAATAAGCACATGCAAGTTGAGTGCTTTCACGCCGTTCAACAAAAAATCAGCGGGTTTGTTTTGGTACGCTTCAGGTCAAAGTATTTGAATAAGGCTCAATAGCGAAGGCGATACATAAAATTGATATACAATACTTTATGATTAAAGTCACAACAAAATTGAAGGCCACCCTGATCGGAGCGAGGGCTTCGTCAATAAAAAATCTTTACGCAATGGCTCACCGGGCACAAATTAAGACACAATATTCGGTATAAATGCCGTCAGAAAGTCACAATTTTTTAATGTTCCGTATTTATCTGATACCGGCTGGTGCCAGCAAGCGGATTTATTCCCATCGGAAAAACTTTACGGCCAGCGCATACACAATCAGGCCCCAGCCTGCAACAATGGAAACCTGGGTACCAATGTCAAACAGGCCTGCACCCTCAAAAGCGATTTTGCGCAAGGCGTCATTCAGGTAGGTAAGTGGCAGGGCATAACAAACCGGTTGTAACCAGGATGGAAAGGATTCGATTGGGAAAAATGTACCCGACAACAGAAATTGTGGGAGAGTAATAATATTAGCCAGTGGCGGAATCATAGATTCATTTCGTGCCAGCCCCGAAATAATAAATCCAAACCCCATAAAAACGATTAAACCCAGCGCCGAAAGCAAGAGCATCCATAAAGCTGTTTGAAATCCATTTACCAGTGTAAATCCAAATGCGAAGTAACCAATTGCAATAATAAACGCCGCGCCGGTCAACGAAAAAACCATCCTGCTCAATGCTTCACCAACCAGGATAAACGGTTTCCGTATGGGGGTGGCAAAAAATCGTTTGATTACAAGGGTTTGTCTCAGATTAAAAAACACGAATGCAGTTCCAAAAACTCCGGTGCTCAGGATGGAAAAACCCAGCTGGCCGGGAAGTATGAAATCTATCATGGTGTATTTCCGGCCGGTAATTTCCGTCGACCTTATTTCAGCCACCTTGCCGGCAGTTTTTATCTCTTTTAAGTTTAGCTTGTTAATCAGGTTTTCCAGCACTGATTTCAGAACCTCACCCTTGTCGGGAGATGCTGCGGTGGTTTGGAGATGAAGAACATAGTGGGGTTCGCCATTGGTTAATTCAGGCTTAATAGTAACGGTAGCGGCTATACGTCCTTTTTCAAGATCTTTTAAAAGCTCGTCATCACTTCTGGTGGTATCAAGCGTGATGCCAGGTAAAGTGCTTAATTCGCGAAACAATATATTGTCATTTTCGGAATTCTTCAATACTCCAACTTCCAGGTTAATGCCATTACCTCCGATAAAACCAAAAACAAGGATAAAAATTAATGGAAACAATAATGTAAATACCACTGCCGACGGACTCCTTGTAATAGAACGAAAGCTGGCCCTTGCTATGGCCAGCATGGCAGTAAATTGATTGTATTTTTTTGTCATCGGGTTTTCTCTTTTATTCGGAAGTTCCTGGATCAAATTAAGATGTGATAATTACACGGTCGCTAATTATCACGCCATTCTTTACCGGTGAGGTTCAGAAACACATCTTCGAGGTTCGCTTTCTTAACTTCTTTTACACGCTCAAAGCCACTTGAAACCAAATCGTCAATTAACTGATCGGGACTATCAAGCGCGATTATTTTTCCTTTTTCTACAATAGCTACGCGGTCGCAAAGCGTTTCGGCTTCGTCCATATAATGTGTGGTAATCACAATCGTAGCTCCTTTATTCCTTATTTGTTTGATAAGTTCCCATAAATTCCGGCGCGCCTGTGGGTCAAGGCCTGTTGTAGGTTCATCCAGGAAAATAATTTTGGGATTATTAATCAGTGTTGTTGCAATTGAAAAGCGTTGCTTTTGTCCGCCGGATAATTCTTTAATTTTCGAAAGCGCTTTTTCTTCGAGAGCCACTTTTCGCAGCAGCTCATGCGCATCTGCTTTTTGATTGTACAATCCGTTGAATAATTTAATCAATTCGAGTAATGTGAGGTTCGGATAATATCCGGCGGCCTGAAGTTGTACGCCAATGCGCTGTTTGATAGCATCGGGATTTGTACGAATATTCAACCCATCAATAATCACCTCACCGGACGTTGCGGTCCGAAGCGTTTCCATAATTTCAAGAGTAGTGGTTTTACCTGCCCCGTTGGGCCCGAGAAGGCCAAAAATTTCTCCCTCATAAACATTAAAGCTGATTCCGTCGACAGCAGTAAGTGAATTATACTTCTTAACAAGGTTGCTTACTTCTATTATAGAATGATTCATCCCAATTAAAATTTTGCGATGGTAAAGGTAATCACGAACAACGTTATGAAGTATCTCCTGAATGATATTTTGCGTTTGGCAACAGGCCTCAAATTTAATAGAGGTTGATTGCCTATCTTTGTATGCAGGTAATATGTATGTTCATGCTGCAAATAGGAAATGTACTGGTATCGCGGGATGTTGTGGAAAAGAAATTCGTTTGTGACCTCGAACGATGCAAAGGAGCTTGTTGTGTTGCCGGCGACAGCGGGGCGCCACTGGATGAAGATGAGCTGGCTGTGTTGGATGATATATACCCTAAGGTAAAGCCTTTTCTTGCCAGAGAAGGTATAAAAACTATTGAACGCGATGGTAAATACCTGATTGATAGTGACGGGGATTTTGTTACGCCACTTATTGATGGAGATAAAGAGTGTGCATATACCGTTTTTGAAAATGGCATTGCGAAGTGTGGTATCGAAAAAGCACATGAAGCCGGTGCTGTTACGTTCAAGAAACCAATATCATGTCACCTCTATCCTATCCGGGTCAGTAAACTAAAGAATGGTATTGACGGATTGAATTATCACAAGTGGGAGCTTTGTAAAGCCGCGTGTTCATTGGGAAAAAAACTGGAAGTGCCTGTTTACAGGTTTCTTCAGGCTCCATTGGAGCGAAAGTACGGCAGGCATTGGTTCCTGGAACTGGATGCCGCCGTGAAACAGGAGATGATATAAATATTTCACGGCTTTTCGATTCCGGTTTACGAGAGAAAAAAGATTACTTTTTATTTTTTAGTTATCAAAATTTCATAAACTACAAAACTTAAAAAGCTTTTTATTTATCAACCCGGTTATGTTGAAAAAAATGACGCATTGTTCAAAAAAATGAATTGTTTTAAAGGCTATTTTTATGAAAGTTTGCATCGGAATCAGCAAGAGGTCTTTTGAAAGACTACCACTCTGATTTTCAATCATAATTTAAATTTAGAAATAAGTAAAATCACCTGGTTGGTTTGAGAGCCGGGAAGAGGCATTGTCAACTCATTTAAAATTAAAGAAATATGGAAATTTTGTTACAGGAAAATAAGGAGCGGTTCGTTTTACTGCCAATTAAGTACCCCGAAATATGGCAGATGTATAAAAAACATGAGGCTTCGTTCTGGACCGCGGAGGAGATTGACCTGTCGGCTGATTTGAAAGACTGGGAAAAACTCAGTGCTGACGAACAGCACTTTATAAAACATGTTTTGGCCTTCTTTGCTGCCAGCGATGGTATAGTGAATGAAAATCTGGCCGTTAACTTCATGAGTGAAGTACAGTTACCCGAAGCCCGGTGTTTCTATGGCTTTCAGATTATGATGGAAAACATCCATTCCGAAACCTACTCCCTTCTGATTGACGCCTATATTAAGGACGCCGCAGAAAAAAAGCATCTGTTCAATGCCATTGAAACGGTACCCTGTGTACAGAAGAAAGCCGAATGGGCCCTTCGCTGGATCAATAATGGTTCGTTTGCCGAGCGCCTGGTAGCCTTTGCTGCTGTGGAGGGGATATTCTTCTCCGGAAGCTTCTGTTCCATTTTCTGGCTTAAAAAGCGGGGCCTGATGCCGGGACTGAGTTTTTCGAATGAACTGATTTCCCGCGATGAGGGGCTTCATTGCGATTTTGCATGCCTTTTATATAGTATGCTTGAGGAAAAGCTCAGCCAGGAACAAATTCATGCCATTATAAAGGATGCCGTTGAAAATGAACATGAGTTTGTTACCAGCGCCCTGCCGGTTTCTTTAATCGGCATGAATGCAAAACTTATGTGTCAGTATATTGAATTTGTAGCCGACCGTCTGCTGGTTGCTTTGGGTTATCCTAAAATTTACCAGGCAGCCAATCCGTTCGACTTTATGGAAACCATTTCACTGCAGGGTAAAACCAACTTCTTCGAAAAGCGGGTTGGTGAATACCAGAAAGCCGGAGTTATGGGATCACAGGAACAACAGGAGTTTAAGCTCGACGAAGATTTTTAGCCGGGTTACCCGCGATGTTTGAAACTTGGTTAATAACTCTGTCAAGTTTTTTGTCGCAAGGCTAAAAAATCTATACACATTAGCATAGCAAAATCGATTCCCCCAAAGCTGCGTTACTGGTATAAAAGTATCCTGAAAAAGGGTGATTCGTGTTTAGCAATCACAACCAACCTTACCAACCAACTTATTTTTTATTAACCAATTTTAAAATCAGTAAATAATTATGTACGTAGTCAAGAGAGACGGCAAAAAAGAAACTGTCAAATTCGACAAAATTACTTCCCGTATCCAGCGCCTCTGTTATGGCTTGTCGCCATCACATGTTGAACCGGTTCAGGTTGCCATTAAAGTAATTGAAGGATTGTACGATGGTGTCTCAACCAGTGAGCTGGATAGCCTCGCTGCTGAAATCGCTGCATCTCTTACCACTAAACATCCCGATTACGCTTTGCTGGCATCGCGTATCGCTATCTCCAACCTTCATAAGAATACGAAGAAGTCCTTTTCGGAAACCATGAAGGACTTGTACGATTATGTTGACCCCAGGACCAACCTGAAAGCATCACTTATTGCGGATGATGTTTATAAGATAATAGACGAAAATGCCGAATTGCTCGATTCCACCATTATATATGACCGCGATTTCGGATATGACTTCTTCGGATTTAAAACGTTAGAAAAATCGTATCTCCTGAAGTTAAACGGTAAAGTTGTTGAACGCCCGCAGCACATGCTCATGCGGGTTGCTATCGGAATTCATAAGGAAGATATCGACTCGGCTATTGAAAGCTATAACCTGATGAGCGAAAGATGGTTCACGCATGCAACACCTACGCTCTTTAACGCAGGCACTCCAAAACCACAGTTGTCATCCTGTTTTCTGCTTTCCATGAAAGGCGACAGCATTGATGGGATTTATGACACACTGAAACAATGTGCGCAAATTTCACAATCTGCCGGCGGTATCGGATTAAGCATACATAACATCCGGGCAACCGGATCTTATATTCGCGGAACCAATGGTACCAGCAATGGAATTGTTCCTATGCTGCGTGTGTTTAATGATACCGCACGCTATGTCGACCAGGGTGGCGGAAAACGTAAAGGTTCATTTGCTATTTACCTGGAACCATGGCATGCCGATATTTTTGAATTTCTTGAATTAAAGAAAAACCATGGAAAAGAAGAGCTTCGCGCCCGCGATTTATTTTATGCTCTGTGGGTGTCGGACCTGTTTATGAAACGTGTGGAAGCTGAAGGCGACTGGTCATTGTTTTGTCCGAACGAAGCACCCGGTCTGGCCGACTGTTACGGAGCCGAGTTCGAAGCACTGTATGAAAAATATGAACGCGAAGGGAAAGCCCGCCGTGTAGTTAAAGCACGTGAGTTGTGGACCGTAATTCTTGAATCACAAATTGAAACCGGTACTCCTTACATGTTATATAAAGATGCATGTAATGAAAAGTCGAATCAGAAAAACCTGGGAACAATAAAAAGTTCGAACCTGTGTACCGAAATAGTTGAATATACCAGTGACGATGAAGTTGCCGTGTGTAACCTGGCATCCATTTCGCTGCCCCGCTTTGTAAATGAAGGTAAGTTCGATCACCAGAAACTTTTTGATATCACGTATGTGGTAACAAAAAACCTGAATAAAATTATCGATGTCAACTATTATCCTGTTCCTGAAGCACGCAACTCGAATATGCGCCACCGCCCTATTGGCATCGGGGTGCAGGGACTGGCAGATGCATTTATACTAATGCGCATGCCATTCGAATCGGAAGAAGCCAGAGCGCTTAACCGGGAAATATTTGAAACCATCTATTATGCAGCCATGACTGCATCAAAAGACCTGGCAAAAATTCATGGCCCTTATGAAACCTTTAAAGGATCACCACTTTCAAAAGGAATATTCCAGTTTGATATGTGGAACGTTACACCTACTTCCCGGTGGGAGTGGGATGTGCTTCGTGAAGAAGTGATCAAACACGGCGCCCGTAACTCCCTGTTGCTTGCCCCTATGCCAACCGCAAGCACCAGTCAGATTCTTGGTAACAACGAATGTTTTGAGGCCTATACTTCCAACATCTACACCCGCCGGGTACTGTCGGGCGAATTTGTAGTGGTGAACAAACACCTGCTTCTCGATCTTGTTAACCTCGGATTGTGGAACAACGACCTGAAGAGTAAACTGATGGCGAGTAACGGATCTGTTCAGGATATTACCGAAATACCACAGGACATTAAAGAACTGTATAAAACCGTTTGGGAAATCAAGCAACGAGCTATCATCGACATGGCCGCCGACCGCGGAGCCTATATCTGTCAGAGCCAGTCGCTGAATGTATTTATTCAAAACGCAAATTTCGCCAAGCTGAGTTCGATGCATTTTTATGCGTGGAAGAAAGGTCTCAAAACCGGAATGTATTACCTGCGAACCAAAGCTGCGGTTGATGCCATTAAGTTTACCATTGATGGCGCCTATCTCAATAAAACAAATGGTGCCGAACAGGCCGTCAATGGTGCTGCGGTACTCAGTGAAAATGCTATGGCTGAAGTAAGCTGCAGTATCGATAACCCCGACGATTGTATTGCATGCGGTAGTTGATTGGTACCACAGATTGCATCAGCGAATAATGTTAAAGTCCCGGCTCATTG
>CAZPKJ010000102.1:0-10791 GCA_964587075.1 uncultured Flavobacteriaceae bacterium
ACAGTATAAAGAATAGTAACAACACCCATTACAAGCAATGCTGTTTGCAAGTCGAGTCCAACAAATGACGCAGCTGCCAGTTTAGCTCCGGCCAGAATTTGTGAGCTGGTGAAACCAAGGTAGCCGATAGCGCTGATGATTCCTGCAGCAAGGGCCACCTTTCCATTATAGAAATAATTAAAGAGCTGTGGAAATGTAGTGAACCGCTTTTCATGTCCAAGCTTATATACTTTGGGGATAAGCAAAACAGCGCTGAGCCATGCGCCAATTAAGCCTGTAAACAACATCCATGACCCCGAAAGTCCCATCATAAAACCAAGTCCGCCGAGGCCAATTGAAAATCCCCCGCCAACATCGGTAGCAACTACCGATAAGCCTATATGCCATCCCGACATATTCCGGCTGCTGATAAAATAGTCATCGGTAGTTTTATTCTTTCTTAAAAAATAATAGCCCATCCCCAAAAGGGCAACCATGTAGAAAATAAAAATACTAAGGTCTATCGGGTGCATTAGTGATAAAAAATGAAATTATTCCGGGCAGGAAAGAACCTGGGTACTGCCACTTGATGTGTAACAAAAGTTAAATCCCGGAAAAAATCATTCGATCAGAAAAAATAAAATTATCCTTTTTCTTCCTTCCGGGAAGTTGCAAAGTTACGAAAATTCAATGGTATAAATAAATCAAAGAGACAGCGGATTTCAGATAGCCGACTGATTCAACTTTTATTCAGTGTTTTACGTTTTAAAAAACACCACTGAAAAATTAATTTTTCAATTGTTTCAGCGCATCTTTCACCTCATTCACCGGCAACCTGCACGATTTATTTCTGCAAACATAAATGGTTGTAGCTCCGGGTATGAGTTTATTCTCGAGCAGCTCCAGTTTACCTTCCGCTTTACCTCCACAAAGTAATACATCGGGAAGATAGAGACGGTCGAATGCTTTTCGTTTATCATTATAAGAATCTCCCACAATTGCTATTTCGAAAGGTTCATGAATATTCCAAAGCAGCAATTGTGACCAGTTCGAAAAATAAGCACCACCTTCGGTCAGAGAGGGCCTGACATTATGCATCATTTGCTCCGACATTTCCAGGTACTGGTTATTATACAAATACGTTCCAAGGGTAAATAACACTTTTGCCAATTCCGAATTAGATGATGGAATAACATTATCGGCAACATCCATCTTTCGGGCAATAAGCTGCGGGTCGAGGTTAGAGGTATAAAAAAACATTCCTGACTCTTTATCATAAAAATGTTCAATAGTATATTCCATCAAACTATTGGCGGTAATCAACCACTTTTCATCAAACGTTGCCTGATAAAGGGCAATAAAGGCCGATGCGGTAAATGCATAGTCATCGAGAAACCCGTTTATCGCCGCTTTTCCTGATTTATAATTTCTAAACAGCCTGAAATTTTTATCCATGACATTGCCACTGATAAACTGTGCATTCTTAACGGCGCTTTTGAGATAATTTTCGTTGCCAAATGTTTTATAGGCATCCACATAAGCTTTTAGCATAAGGGCGTTCCAGGAAGTAAGTATTTTATCGTCAAGAGCAGGACGTGGCCGTTTGTTGCGTTCGATGAACAACTTTTTCTTTGATGCCATTATTGAACCGGCTATTTCCAGGGAATCTTTTTGAAGTATTGTGGCCAATTCAGTAATTGTTATATCTGCAAACAGGATATTTTTACCATGCTCCCAGTTGCCCCGGTCGGTCACATTATAATATTTGCTGAATATGCCTGCTTCGTTACCCAGCACTTTCAATATTTCATCTGATTTCCAAACATAATACTTCCCCTCTTCACCCTCGGTGTCGGCATCCAGCGATGAATAAAATCCCCCTTCGGGTGAAGTAAGTTCACGGTTTATAAATTCAAGTGTTTCCGCCACCACCGATTTATATAACGGATTTTGTGTTTGTTTATATGCTGCACAATACAGACTCACCAGTTGCGCGTTGTCGTACAGCATTTTTTCAAAGTGTGGTATTTTCCATTCGCTATCGGTGGTGTAACGGGCGAATCCTCCGCCTATATGATCGAAAATTCCCCCATTGGCCATTTTGTTCAACGTTAAAGTTACTGCATCAAGGGCATCCTTACTTGCGTAATGATAATTATAATGCAGCAGATAATTCCATGTAACCGGCAAAGGAAACTTCTGTTCGCTTTTAATGCCTCCGTGATTAAAATCTACCTGTACTAAAATTGATTTCGTTATCGCTTGAACATCTGTTCCGGAAAATTCCGATGGTGCTTTCTGTAATTCAATAAGCTCCGACGACTTAATGCCTTCGGTTAATCTGTCGGCCTGCTGCTGAACTTTTTCCGGATTTTCCTTAACGTACTCATCAATTTTTATGAGCATGTTGATCCATTCATCTTTTGGAAAATAGGTGCCGCCGTATATGGGGCGTCCATCGGGTAATGCGATGCAGTTGAGAGGCCAGCCTCCAGAGCCGGTAAGCAATTGAACAGCGTTCATGTAAACCTGGTCAATATCCGGACGCTCCTCGCGATCGATTTTTACCGACACAAACTTTTCATTCATGATGCGTGCCACTGCGGTATCCTCAAAACACTCTTTCTCCATTACATGGCACCAGTGACAGGCGGCATACCCGATACTGATGATTAATAGTTTGTTCTCCGCTTTGGCTTTTGCAAGCGCTTCCTCTCCCCATGGGTACCAGTCAACCGGGTTATGTGCATGTTGCAATAAATAAGGACTGCTCTCATTAATGAGGTGGTTGGTAAAAGCATGTCCGGATTCCGGGTTTTTTGAATTATCATCCCCGGTAAAATTGCATGAACCAATCAGCAGTAAAGATATCATCAATAAAGGGTGGAATAATGTTACTTTTATAGTCATAGCAGCGCAAAATACAAAATGTTTAATCTTATCATACATTTCAGTTAAAAAGCAACTTCATATAAAATGATGGCTTAATTAATTCTTTTTTAATGTCAATATTGTCGAGCATCGAAGTTAGTAATAATTTAACCGACTCATTATCCGATGCCCTGTTGACTACGAAATTAAAAATGCCGGGATATTTCAACATATTCTGCATGCTGCGGCTTATTTTCAATTCCTTCCACATGCTTTCGTAAATGGCTTTGTCGTATTGCCGGTTCTGTTCCGCATCGAAACGGTGTGATCCAAATGACTTTTTAATATGCTCTGCGGCAATCCTTCCGCTTCTTATGGCGTTACCAATGCCCTCTCCGGTAAAGGGGTCAATGAGTCCGGCAGCATCTCCGGCAAGCACAAACCGGTTGCCCGATAAAACCCGCTTTTTTGATCCGATTGGCAGTCCAAATCCACTGATTTGGTCCAGCGGCCTTGCATCTTTGAAGCGCCTGCTGACATTGGGGTGATTATTGATTATATCACGAAGTTTATCCTTCAGATTCATTTTTTTCTTAGCTACCTCTTCCGACAATATTCCCAAACCAACATTGGCCCGGTTTTGTGTCAGGGGAAATATCCAGAAATAGCCCGGAAGCAACTCTTTGTAAAAATGCAATTCAATATGGTTCCCCTCGTGAAAGCCTGTGACATTTTCATAATACTGACGAAGGCCGGCACAAAAGTGTTTTCTTTCAAATTTATTATCTGTGAGTAATCTTGCAACTGCCGAATTGGCTCCATCGGCACCAACTGCCATATCGGCGCTAAACCTTTCCTTGGCGGTTTCAACACAAACAGAGTCGTTGCTATAAGTAATATTTTTTATATCCTGGTCCTGAAATACAGAAACCCCATCCATTGATGATATCTGATTAAAAAAGAAAATGACAAAATCCACTCTGCGTGCGACAAAACCTGCAGCTCCGGTATAGGCGGGGTTTTTAAAATCAATATCGAGTTGTTTATAGTTAGGCGCAACAAATCTTACGCCGTTGGATGGCATTTTATGTTCAAAACCATCGAATGAGGTCAATAGGGCCGGGCTCATCCTGTTTAGCTGGTTTATCACATCCGCGCTAAGCGCATCGCCGCAGATTTTGTCCCTTGGAAAAATGCTTTTGTCAATTACGGCAATTTTCAGCCCGAGTCCGGCAAGCGAAAAGGCGCAGGCACAACCTGCAGGTCCTGCCCCTGCTATTATAACATCAAAATGCCGTGGTACAATCATACTGTTTATTACTGAATGAGAAATCAAAAATAGATCAATTTCCATTCGAAAGCTTCATGAAAGTACTGGCATTCGACGAAAAAACGAATTCAAAACACTACCCCTTAGGCTAACGGGCGGTCCATCCCCCATCAACAGCCATGGCATGGCCTGTAATAAAGGAAGCCTCATCCGAGCAGAGCCATACAACCGCTTTGGCCACTTCTTCCGGCCGACCTAGTCTTCCCATAGGTTCCATAGCAGCATATTGTTCCTCTACTTCCTTTTTATTTCCCGTAAGGCGATCAATCATTGGCGTTTTAATGGCTCCGGGGCAAACAGCATTTACCCTGATACCTTTCAGGGCAAATTCCAGGGCGGCAGTTTTGGTTAATCCAACAACACCATGTTTGGATGCCACGTAAGCAGGCAGTCCGGGATAACCCACCATTCCGGCTATAGAAGCGCAATTAACAATAACCCCTTTTTGATTTTTTAACATTTCGGGAATTTCATACTTCATGCATTGCCAAATTCCTTTCAGGTTCACCCCAATGGTTTTATCCCAGTTATCTTCGGTACATTCCATGGTATTTCCCATGTTGCCCTCAACACCTGCATTGTTAAATGCAAAATCCAAACGACCAAAAGTTTCAATGGTTTTTTGAATTGTTTCCTGAATCATGCTACGTTGCGAAACATCACATTTTATAAATAAGGCAGTCCCACCGGCAGCTTCAATCTGTTTGATGCAATTTGAATCTTCTATCCAATCAACAACAACTACTTTTGATCCCCTTGCGGCAAATTCAATCGCTGTGGCACTTCCAATTCCAAATGCCCCGCCGGTAACCAGGGCGACCTTGCCGGTAAATTCATTTTTCATGATTTTTTATTTTTTGCGTTATAAATGCAAAATCATGAATTGCCGGCAAACACTGCTTATTCTATGTCATAAATATATATGATAAAAATCACCTCATGAGCGGGGCCGCCATTTGAGTACAACTATTTACGTGCCCTGAAATAAGTCGTGATACTCACTATAAAAACCGCAAAAAATACGGTTGCAGTTCCTGCATCAACCAACTTTTCGGGCAGCGAAAAACCGGTTAATTCCCGGATTAAAAAATGAATATATGAATTGCCTCCGTACTCATATCCCAGTTTCTCCCTGATTTCCCAGTGCCAGTCGGTACACAAACAATATCCCCATCCGTACCATATTCCGAGTATGAACCACGAAAAAGCAGTGAGCGACATGGATATCAGATGTACCTTTCTCCATCTCTTAATTACCCATCCAAAAACATTAAATACTATAAGGGATCCGTGAAAAAGTAAAAAGAAAATATTTCCCGATTCCAGTATTAAATTTTTCAATCTGTTAGGAAAGTATCCGATTATTAATTTACAGGAACATATTATGTTTCGGCATAAAACGCTTTTACCCGGGCAACCATCTGATTCAACGTCATACTATCAGCGGTTTCAACACTCTTCAGCTTTGGAGCAACTTGTTTGTCCGCCTCCATTTTCTGTTTTAACTTTACTTTTATTTCGGCAGGCCCAAACACAAATAACTCGTCATCGTTTCGAACCTGATTGATAACATTTCCGAGATAGGTATCAATCTGCTGCTGTTTGCGCTCGTCGAACTTTTTTTCCTGGCTTATATGCTGATCGCCCGAAAAGCTGCCTTTATCTCCTTCCTTATCATGATAAATTCGGTTTTCGATATTTCCTTCTACTTCGGTAACTGCTTCCTGGTTTCCTGAAAGCCTTACAATTACAGCCTTAGAGCTGTCGATCCAGATTCCTGTTTTAAGTTTCATAAATGATATTTTAAAAATATGGTTTTAAATTTCTATTCCTGATCGGGTAAACACAATACGGGTGCGCTGGTACTTTGTACCAAATCCAGTGTGACGCTTTTATTAAATAACCTGTCAAAGTAACCATGCTTTTGCGGGACGGTTACCAATAAATCAGGGTTGTGTTCTTTTACAAACTCATCAATAGCTTTTACCACATCATCCGAAACCACGGTATGAAAATTATGTTCAACTTTATCAAACACCTTGTCTATGTTAATGGCTTCAAATGCTTCATCAGGGCCGGGGATTTTATCTTCACTTTTCCTTACCGATAATACTTCAATACGGGCATTAAACAAAAGTGCTGTTTCCATGAGTACATCAAAAGTATTGTTGTTCTTAATTTCATGCAAATCGGCGGCAAATACAAACAGTTTGAGTCGTTGATATTTGGCATTATGCGGAACTGCCAGTACCGGGATTTCGGATTTGGCAATTACATTTGCAGTATTGCTTCCAAAAATAATTTTTTTAAGCCCGCTGGCGCCATGGGTTCCCATAACAATAAGGCCGGCGCCATGGCTTTTTGCCGCACTAAGAATTTCATTCACCGTAAATCCGGCCCTGGCATCACATTCAATTTCAAGTTTTCCAGTCCCGTAAAGACCCTTCTCAAACTCTGCCATCTCCTTGAGTCTTGCCATACTGGCCTCATAAACCGTAGCTGAAGTGTCCTGCACTACGTACATTTCGGCCGGGGGAATAGGAACCTGGTATACATTCACCAGAATAATTTTAGCTTTTGTCTCTAAAGCAATGGCGATAGCATACCGGGTAGCGGTATATGACAGTTCGGAGAAGTCGGTGGCAACTACGATAGGTTTCATGGCTACAAAGTATTAAAGGTTTGATAATTAATAAATGATCTTTATCATGATACTGGTTTGAACATACATTTTATGCAAAAACCTTAACCGGGTAATCAGGATGCCTGATACAAATATAATGATTTTAGGAATGGACATGTACGATAATGACACTCATCGGGCTGCGATCACCAATTAACCTGATCCCCTTGATTTACAATAAAGAATTAATACTATTGCAGTAAATATAACAATACATGAACAAGCTCCTGATCGTTTTGGTTTGTGGAATATTAATTTTTGGCTGTAACAATGAAAAAGAGGAGCAGCCGAATGGTGTTCCCGGCAACAAGCAACGTTATGCATTAGTAATTCATGGCGGAGCGGGCGAATATCCGTTTGGTGAAAATGTTTCAACGGATTCCGCTTACATTCGGTCGCTGATACAGGTAATAAGAGCCGGCGACAGTATGCTGCGGACCGGTTCGGTTGCAATCGATGTTGTTGAGTTTTGTATCCGCATGATGGAAGACGATACACTTTTTAATGCAGGCAGAGGATCGGTTCTGAATGAAGCCGGTGTAGTTAGCATGGATGCCTCCATCATGAATGGCTCCGATGAAAAGGCGGGTGCCGTGGCAGGTCTGAATCATACTCGCAATCCTATTTCAGCCGCCAGAAGAGTGATGGACAGCACAGCTCATGTGTTTCTGTCAGGTGCCGGTGCCGAAACTTTCGCAGCACAGCAACAGCTAGAACAGATGCCTGCATCCTGGTTTTTAACAACGAAGTCGTACAATTCATGGAAAAAAGAATCTGAAAAATTCGGAACGGTTGGCTGTGTTGTTCTCGACAAATCCGGAAACATTGCATCCGGCACTTCAACCGGTGGCATGACTATGAAAAAATGGGGCCGTATAGGCGACTCCCCTATCATTGGAGCAGGAACTTATGCAAGCAATGAGGTGTGCGGGATCTCATGTACCGGCCATGGTGAGTTCTTCATCAGAAATGTAGTCGCATATAACGTTGCCGCGCGTATGAAATTCCTGAACGAAACCATTACTGCTGCTGCCGATACCATTATCATGCAACAGTTAATGAAACAAAATGCAAAAGGCGGCCTGATTGGCATCGATACACATGGCAACATTTGCATGACATTTAATACCCCTTCCATGTTCAGGGCATTTATTGAAGAGGGGAAAGATCCGGCAGCTTTTATTAAGTAGAGTCATTCAGGTTTTCGGCAGCGATCATTTTTAAAGAATTTTCAGTCCGTTTGACAAAAGTCAATTTTCATTCCGGTTAAGTGCCGTAAATTTACAGAAATCAGCTATTTATGCTATAATTTTAATAATTCATGAACCTAAAAAGACTCTTTACAACCCTGCTTGTATTAGCAGGGCTCACAGCTAATGCACAGTATGAAACCGTAATATTCAATTACGATAAGTCCTATTTTAATGAGGGCCGTTCGCTACCGGCTGAAAGCAAATTCATGCTTACCGGTGAAACGAACCGGGATGTACAAATGGTGGAACTGCTGGTATATGAATCACCCGATACCGAACGCAAACCTATATACTCCACTATCTGGAAACGGCAGGATTCCAATAGCCGGAACACCTATACTATTCCGGTTAATTTTCCACTGAGGGGTAACGACCGTTACACCTTTATTATCAATTACTACAAGCCCGCGTCGGTGAATCAGCAAAAACAACTAATGAAACAACTGGAAGAATCGCTTTGGGCCTATCTGGATCAATCGTTTGTGATATCACGAAGTCATTTAAACATGACAAAACATCCCAGAATAATGATTGAGGATATGAATTCAATTGTGAAGTCGGGTACACATTTTTATAAAAACAGGATTAACTATACCTTCCCGGGATTCTCCGACATAGTAAAAGATAAATTGTACCAGATTAAAAATTTAAAACTTAAAAAAGCGAAATTCAATGTGTTCTCTAAAAAAGAGGACGGCACCAGGGACTTAAAACTAAAATTTGCAAACGAACAGATTGAGTCGCTCAAAGTGTTGGTTGCGAAAGAAGTACTTCAGTACTACAACTCCAATATGCTTGTGGTTGCCGACAGTAAAAAAGTTATAAACTATCCTACCGAAAAAACAAAGAATGTTTTAGCGATTAATGTTGGTTATGCCGGCGTTTATAACGATGGCAGCTTTGATGATTTCTCGTCGGGCAATGCCGCTTTCGCGGGAATATCAATTCCTTTCGGAAAGGCAGTATTCTCAGCACCATTCTGGTCCAAAACCAGTATCTCAACCGGGATATTTCTGGAAGATATAAAATTCAGTGATATCAATATTGCTACCGGACCAATAGTTAAAAAGCCCATTTACCTTGGCCTGGGCTACAGGGCGCTACCATTTGTACGCATCAATGCGGGAGCAACATTTCTTCAAAGCGATCAGTTGTCGAATAATATTTCAAACATCAACGTCGATAAAATTTACGTGAGGCCATTTGTTGGCCTAAGCATTGAGTTTGACTTTTGGATTGGATTAAATAAATAACCGATGATGAAAAGACTATTTTTAATTTCCCTTTTACTGTACTCGATAAATTCATGGGCACAGCATGACTATTATCAATGGAAAGTAAAAGCATATGCAGGTTTAGCAAACTACTACAACAACAATTATTCGATAAATGATTATGTCAATTTTGAGGATAACTATATGTACCGGTTTGAAGTTATGAAGCATTTAGGTAAAACCTTTGGGTTGTCATTTGGGTCTACATTCGGACATATCCGGGGGTTTGACCCTGACGGTGATTCATTTCTTACCGAAAGCCGGAATGTATCGGCAAGGCTCTATATTTATACCGATAACGATTGGCTGTTAAACTCCTCTTCCTTTATTGCACCTTACTTTTTTGGTGGTTATGGATTAGGTACCCTCGAAACAGAATATCAGCAAACAAGCTATACCAATGGTGAAGTTGGCTCATATATTGCGGGGGGCGGACTTAAACTAAGGGTTGCTGAAAAGATTGCGGTAAACATCCAGGCTGAAGCCGTTTATCCCGAATCCCGTTCCGTTCCTTTTAAATCACTGGAACAAAACCGTAATGAAGATATGTATGTGATAAGCGGGTTAAGCTTATCCTATAATTTCGGTTTCAAAAAATCGACCTATAAAGCACCAAAAATATACATTGGTGAAATGTACGCTGCCCAGGAAACGGATACCCTGAAATCAAAACCACAGAATCTTGCCCAGGCTATCCTCAAAATTACACCACCAATCCAAAGCGAAACTATAGCAAAAACGTATGGATTAACCAAACCCGATACTTTGATAAAAACCCCTGACAAACCAATACCCCCGTTAGAAATAACGCAAACAGAAGAGTTACTTGTTAAGGATACCGTTATTTCAATCCAGGGAAAGACCATGTTGGTTGACCCCCTGTTATTGGATTCGGTTTCGGTTGCCGTATTATCTCTGACCAGTGATTCAACTTTTATTATTACCGATTCACTGAATTATATCCCCGCCGATTCTTCTTTAAAGCCCATGCTCGGCGATACCATTGTACGTAAAGTATTGAAAGAAAAAACTTCTTCCGGAAAGGACAGTATTATCATTACTGAACAAATCCGACGGACAGTTTCTGATACCACCATTATAAAAACCGACTCCGTTCAAACCTTAAAACACGATACGTCCACACAAACTTTGAGTGGTGATACTGCTATTAAAAAAATCAGAATTATTAAATCTCTTGCGGGCCAGGATACCCTTGTCATAAAAGCGGATACCGTATTTATTAAAACACCGGGCAAGGTTACCTATGAAACCATTACCGATACCGTATACCGGGAGGTTGTACAAGTTGAGTCCCCAAAGGATGAAATGGTTCCTGCCGATACTGACCGGGAGACACGTATCGATTACACAGAACCTTTAAAGGAAGATGAGTATACGCCC
>CAZPKJ010000103.1:0-10787 GCA_964587075.1 uncultured Flavobacteriaceae bacterium
CCGTCATTCATAGGTACCCTTGAAGTGCCGTAGGTGTTAACATACAAACCGACAGGCTGTGCAACTCCAATAGCATAGGCCACCTGTACCAGTACTTCATCGCATACTCCCGCGGCAACCAGGTGCTTTGCAATGTGCCGGGTTGCATACGCGGCCGAACGGTCAACTTTCGAAGGATCTTTCCCCGAAAATGCTCCTCCGCCATGAGCGCCTTTACCTCCATACGTATCAACTATGATTTTACGTCCGGTGAGGCCGGTATCGCCATGCGGACCGCCGATAACAAACTTACCGGTAGGATTCACATGATAGATCGTTTTACTGGTAAAAAGTGCCTGCACCCTTTTCGGGAGTTTTTTCATGATGCGGGGAATAAGAATGTTAATGACATCCTTTTTTATTTGTGCCTGCATCGCTTTTTCGGTACCAAAATCATCGTGCTGGGTCGATATAACAATGGTTTCAATACGTTGCGGTACATTGTCGTCGGAGTATTCAATGGTTACCTGGCTTTTTGAATCGGGGCGCAGGTAAGTCATCAGTTTTTTTTCTTTACGGATGGCTGCCAGCTCCGAGAGTAATAAGTGAGCCAGTTCAAGCGGCAAAGGCATATAGTTGTCGGTTTCGCGGCTCGCGTATCCAAACATCATTCCCTGGTCGCCGGCACCCTGGTCTTCGGGTTTGCGGCGAACCACACCCTGATTGATATCGGGCGATTGCTCATGGATGGCCGAAAGCACCCCGCACGATTTGGCTTCAAACATATATTCACTCCGGGTGTAACCGATTTTAGAAATCACATCGCGGGCAATATCCTGCACATCGAGGTATGCCTCCGATTTCACTTCGCCGGCCAAAACAACCTGCCCGGTGGTAACCAGTGTTTCGCAGGCTACCTTACTGGCAGGGTCGTATGCGAGGAAATAATCGATTAGTGCGTCAGAAATCTGGTCGGCAACTTTATCAGGATGCCCTTCCGATACCGATTCAGAAGTAAATAGGTAAGCCATTGATTGCGTTAGTTAAAGGATTAATTATTGTATTTGTAAGGATTACGATTCTCCCTCAGGGAGTAATTCTGAAGTCAATTGCAAAAATAGGGATTTACCGGTAATAGTGAAGTTGTAACTTTAAACAAATCCGCAATAATGCAGCCTTTTTACTGTGAAGTAAGTTGCTGAAAAACCTCTTCCAGTGAACTTTCAGTTTTGCGTATGGTGAGAATTTTCAAGTTGTTTTTTACAGCAAACTCAAACAAATCGCTCCTCAAATCGGTGCCCGCAGGGCTAATCAACTTATAATGATTGTTTCCCACCGGTTCTGTTCTTGTCAGACCCTTGAGCTGATTGAACAAGTCTGTTTTAACTTCCGTTTCAAACTCCACCTCAAGAATACTGGATGGCTGGGTTCTCTGCTGAATCACTTCTGTACGGTCGTCGGCTACAATCCTGCCCTTGTTAACAATAATTACCCGGTTGCAAATAGCTTCAACTTCACGCATAATGTGTGTCGACAAAATCACTGTTTTTTCTTTTCCAATGTTACTTATCAGGTTTCGGATATCAACCAGCTGGTTAGGGTCGAGGCCCGATGTGGGCTCATCCAGAATAAGTACCTCAGGGTTATGCATCATGGCCTGGGCCAGGCCAACACGTTGCCGGTAGCCTTTCGATAAGGCCCCGATTTTCTTCTTTTGTTCGGGCCCCAGTCCGGTAACCATCACCATTTCATCGACCCGTTTTTTTATAGCCCCTGATTTCATATGCATGCCGGCCACAAAGGAGAGGTATTCTTTTACGTACATATCGGTGTAAAGCGGGTTTTGCTCGGGCAGATAACCTACAATTTTTCGCACATCCAGCGACTGCTCCACGGTATCAAAACCTTTCACGGTAACCGTTCCCGAACTTTGAGGAATGTAACAGCTGATAATTTTCATCATTGTCGACTTTCCGGCGCCATTGGGACCCAGAAAGCCCACTACCTGTCCCGGCTGCACTTCAAAGCTCACCTCATCGAGCGCCTTTTGCGTGCCGTATAATTTGCTTATATGACTTACCTTTACCGACATCTTATCCATTTGAACAGCAAAAGTATTAAAAAGTAAATGGTAACACCTGGCTTGTTCGCCTGCCATGTCAGGTTTACCTGAAATGGATTTGGTTCAGGATTGATTCTGTTAAAAAATGACTGATAATCTTCATAAGGGATTAGTGCTTAAATCGACCGGTAGTTTTTACCAGGTTGAGGGTGACGATGGTAAGATTTATCGCTGCAGCGTGAAAGGAAAAATGCGGATTAAGGGAAGTGATACCACCAACCCGGTTGCTGTGGGTGATCGTGTGCTTTTTGAGATTGAGGGTAATGAGGGAGTGATCAGCAAAGTTGAGATGAGGAAGAATTACATTATCCGGAAGTCGGTAAACTTATCGCGACAAGCTCAGATACTGGCCACCAACATTGATTTGGCACTGGTGGTAGCAACACCACTGTACCCGCGTACATCCACAGGATTCATAGATCGTTTTCTGGCTACAGCCGAAGCGTATAGTATACCCGCAGGAATTATCTTCAATAAATCGGACTTATACGAAGAGGATGTTAAGGAGTATGTTGATGAGTTATCGGCCATGTACCGGAAAGTCGGATACATGACCTTTATTGTTTCATCCCTTTCGGGAGATGGGTTAGGAGAGTTAATGAGTGTATTGGAAAACAAAACAACGCTCCTGTCGGGACATTCGGGTACCGGAAAAAGCACGATGGTGAACAAGCTCATTCCGGGATTGGAGCTGAAAACCAGCGAAATTTCGGTGCAACATTTAAAAGGAAAACATACCACCACCTTTGCGGAGATGCATCATTTACCCGGCGGCGGATTTATTATTGACACTCCGGGAATCCGTGAGTTTGGTATTCTTGACTTTGATACATACGAGGTGTCGCATTTTTTCCCGGAAATTTTCAAAGCTTCGGCAAACTGTAAATTCGGGAACTGTCTTCATGTTAATGAAAAAGAATGTGCCGTGCTTAATGCTATTGAAAATTCAGAGATAGCGCTGACACGATACGCCAGTTATGTGAGTATATTAAATAATGAGGATATTTTCAAATAGCAGGATAGTATCATGAAGGTTGTTCTTCAGCGGGTGTCGCGTGCATCGGTAATCATAAATAACGCAATACATTCATCCATCGGCAATGGTATGCTCATATTGTTGGGTGTATGTAAAAGCGATAATGAATCGGATGTAGAAAGGCTGGTGTCGAAAATTATCAAGCTCAGAATTTTCAATGACCAAAATGAACAGATGAATATTTCCAATGAAGATAACGGTGGCGGGTATATGGTGATTAGTCAGTTTACATTGTATGCCGATACCATGAAGGGAAACCGGCCGTCATTCCTGGAAGCCGCCCGGCCCGAGCAGGCTGTTCCGCTTTATGAGTTATTTGTAAGGCAACTGGGTGAAAAAACGGGTAAAGTCATTCAAACGGGAGTGTTTGGTGCCGATATGAAGGTTGAGTTGGTGAATGACGGGCCTGTAACAATTGTTATGGATAGTTTGGCGCATGGGAAAGAATGATAGCATTTATTGTTTTATGGAACCATAAGGTCAATTAACAATTGACTGTGTAAAAAAAAACTGGCCGGAAACAGGGTGACGCATTTTAGCGTGCTGGTAGTTTCAGATTCCTTTTCGTGTGTGCAAGTCGGTTCGCAGAGGAGGGCTACCAGGGCACAAAGGGCACGAAGTTTTCACGAAGAGTTATGAGTTGTAAACTAAAGATAAAAGTGTAAAATAATTTCTTTGTGCCTGCATTGTGTTCTTTCTGTCTTTGTGGTGAAAATGCGCGTACACCGGTTCACAGAGGTGGTTCACAAAGCCGGGAAGCAGTTCCCGCGAAGAGTTTTTTATAGAAATTCAGTTTAATCCGGGCTTTAAAAACCCAAAGCAATTTATGACTAATTTTAAGACGTATTTAAAGTCCTGTTCCGTTCGGCCTTACTCAATGGAACAATGATCGAACTGATAAAAATTAACATATAAAGCAAATGACCATCAACCAGGCACAGGAACAAGTTGATCAATGGATCAGAGAGTACGGGGTTCGTTATTTCAGTGAACTGACCAACATGGCCCTGCTCACCGAAGAAGTAGGGGAGCTGGCCCGAATCATGGCCCGCCGTTACGGAGACCAGTCATTTAAAGAGAACGAAAAGAATATGGATTTGTCGGAGGAAATGGCTGACATATTGTTTGTACTCATTTGCATAGCCAATCAAACCGGAGTGAATTTGGAATCAGCCTTTCGTAACAGCCTTGATAAAAAGTCATCCCGCGACAGCGAAAGACACCGCAACAATGAAAAACTAAAGTAATTTGATTTATAACAAGAAAAATCGCCATTGTTAAACGTGGCAGATTCAAATGCTGCGCTGCAGGCCGTTCACTTTTTTAATAAGCGTGTAAATTCAGTTGCCGGCCGATTCAGCAAGAACCACAATTCGGTTTTTTAATACCTCAACCACACCACCACTTACATTAAATAACTGTGTTCCGGTAGCAGTTTTAACCTTGACAGGCCCGTTTAATAATGTTGAAATAATGGGAGCGTGATTGTTTAAGATCTGGAACTTGCCATCGGCACCCGGCACCTGCACCGAAAGGACTTCTCCTGAAAATATATTTTTGTCGGGCGTGATAATTTCTAGAAACATGATATGATAAGGATGTAGATTTAAAAATAAGGCATTAAAAATTAAGAATCAGAAATGAACGTGAGTGGTCAGTATCCGGTTCTTAATTTCTAATTTTTAACAGGCAACATTAATTTGCTTCGGCAAGTAATTTTTTACCTTTTTCAATGGCATCATCAATAGTACCTACCAGGTTAAATGCCCCTTCGGGATACTCATCCACTTCGCCGTCCATGATCATGTTAAACCCTTTGATGGTTTCTTCGATTGGAACAAGCACGCCCTTTAATCCGGTGAACTGTTCAGCAACAAAGAAAGGCTGCGATAAGAAACGCTGCACCCGGCGGGCACGGTGTACTACCAGCTTGTCCTCATCCGAAAGTTCATCAAGACCAAGAATCGCGATAATATCCTGTAGCTCCTTATAACGCTGAAGGATCTCCTTCACACGTTGAGCGCAGCGGTAGTGTTCGGCACCAACCACCGCTTCGGTAAGGATCCTCGAAGTTGAATCCAGCGGATCAACGGCGGGGTAAATTCCCAACTCGGCAATTTTACGGCTGAGTACGGTAGTAGCATCAAGGTGGGCAAAGGTAGTAGCCGGAGCAGGATCCGTTAAGTCATCGGCAGGTACATAAACCGCCTGAACCGAGGTAATGGAACCACGCTTGGTTGAAGTGATACGCTCCTGCATGGCACCCATTTCGGTGGCCAGTGTAGGCTGATAACCTACGGCTGAAGGCATCCTTCCCAACAGGGCCGATACCTCAGAACCTGCCTGCGTAAAGCGGAATATATTATCAATAAAGAAAAGGATATCTCTTCCGCCGGTCTCTTCGTTTCCATCCCTGAAATATTCTGCCATGGTTAATCCCGACAAGGCAACACGGGCACGGGCTCCGGGAGGCTCATTCATTTGTCCGAAAACCAGCGTAGCCTTCGATTCTTCCAGTTTCTTCATGTCGATATTCGAAAGGTCCCATCCACCTTCTTCCATCGAGTGACGGAATGCATCGCCATAGTTAATTACACCCGACTCGAGAAATTCGCGTAACAGGTCGTTTCCTTCACGGGTACGTTCACCTACTCCGGCAAATACCGATAATCCGGCGTAA
The DNA here is from genome assembly GCA_964587075.1 of uncultured Flavobacteriaceae bacterium. Classification (GTDB taxonomy): domain Bacteria; phylum Bacteroidota; class Bacteroidia; order AKYH767-A; family OLB10; genus CAZPKJ01. The sequence goes on from CAZPKJ010000103.1 coordinate 5,818, forward strand.
GCCTTGGCAATATTATTAACCAGTTCCATGATAAGTACCGTTTTACCTACACCGGCACCACCAAACAAACCAATTTTTCCTCCTTTTGAATAGGGCTCAATGAGGTCAATTACTTTGATTCCGGTAAAAAGAACCTGCGATTCGGTTGAAAGATCTTCAAACTTGGGTGCATCACGGTGAATGGGTAATCCCTGTCCTGGTTTAATTTCAACATGACCAATACCATCAATAGCTTCGCCAACCACATTGAATAAACGGCCTTTTACCGCATCGCCCGAAGGCATCTGAATGGGTGAGCCGGTTGAAACTACGGTCATACCCCTTACCAGTCCGTCGGTTGAGTCCATCGCGATTGCTCTTACGGTATCCTCGCCAACGTGCTGCTGGCATTCTAAAACTACCCGTTGGCCAGTATCCTTGGTGATTACCAAAGCTCACGTCGACTACGGGACCGATTACCTGAACATTTTTTCCGGTGTTATTCATGTGTATTTAAGTTGAATGGAATTTTTAGATTTGCGAGCGCAAAAGTACTACATAATTCTGTCAGTTCCGTATAATTTTTCCGATAATCCTAACATTGTTAATAAATCCTAAAACTTTTATCTTTATATTTGCAATATCTTGTATATCAATTATTAGCAGTTGAATTGTAATTTCTAACCCCATAGTTTGAGAATATATTACTCCCTCGAAGATTTTGTGCCGGTCGAAAATCTGGTTGTTACCATAGGTACCTTTGACGGGGTTCATAAGGGCCACACCAAACTTATAAACCGCATCCGTGAAGTAGCGGAGGCTATCCGTGGTGAAACATTAATCCTGACTTTTTTTCCACATCCCAGAATGGTTTTATACCCCGACGAACATGGAGTTGAGCTCCTGAGCACTTCCGTGGAAAAAACGCGGCTGCTCGAAAAGTCAGGTATCAATCATTTGGTGATTCACCCTTTTGATAAGGCGTTTTCGGAATACAGCGCTGAAGAATTTGTAAAAAAGATTCTGATTAAAAAGCTAAAGGTTCGAAAACTGGTAATTGGATACGACCACCGGTTTGGGAAGGACCGCGAAGGAAGTTTTGATGACCTGGTATTGTTTGCTGAAAAATATGATTTTGGAGTTGAAAAAATTCCTGAAGAAGATGTAAATGATATAGCTGTTAGTTCAACCCGTATCAGGAATGCACTTAAGTCGGGTGATATTTCAACCGCTAACGCCTTTTTGGGAAGACCCTATTCATTTACAGGGATGGTAATTACGGGAAATAAAATCGGCCGGACCATAGGCTTTCCTACTGCCAATATTCAGGTTCCTGAATCGTATAAACTAATACCCGGTGAAGGTGTTTATGTGGTGCAGGTTGAGTTGCTGCAGGAACAGTATAATGGTGTTTTAAGTATCGGGAAGAGGCCAACCATCGAACACAACGGAAACCTCAGTATTGAAGTTTACCTGTTTAATTTCGACCGTGAAATATATGGCTCTGAGCTTACGGTACATATTCTGAAGTATATCAGGGGCGATAAAAAATTCAATTCACTTGAAGAATTAACCAAACAAATCAATAATGATACTGTTTTCGCGTTAAATTATCTGGCCGAACGAAACCGGCCAACTATGGAAAAGTAAAACCCGGATGATGCGTATTTTTAATTTTATTTTGATTTTAACGGTTGCAATGCTTGCGGCGGCTCCACCAGTTTCAGCTCAGGATCCATCCGACGAACACGAGGGAGCAGCACAATACCAAAGACCCGACTATAAAGTTTATAAAAGCCTGTCGGCTGCCATGGCAAATCCCGACTCGGTATTTATCCTTGAACTTAAAGGAAAAAAACTGAAGGAAATCCCCAATAGTGTTTACAAGTTACCAAATCTTATGGTGCTCGATTTAAAGAAGAATAAAATAAAGTCTGTTCCTCCCGAAATTGGCCAATTACAAAACCTGGTTGAACTCGATCTTACTTCAAACAAGCTCGACTCCCTTCCGCAAGAGCTGGGTGAACTGAAATTGCTGAAAAAACTTTCACTCAACCGGAACAGGATTACTTCGTTGCCTAACACCATCAGTAAATTGCAGGAGTTGCAAATACTCGAATTGTGGGACAATGAAATAGCAACGCTCCCCGATGAAATCAGGGAACTTCGTAAACTACAGGTGCTGGAATTGCGGGGAATACTTTTTTCCGACGAACAACAACAACTTTTCAGGGACCTGCTTCCCGATGCAAGGATTTATATGTCGCCGCCCTGCGATTGTAAAACATTTTAATAAACGGTTTAAATTCTGATTTTTAATCATTAGAAATTTAATTCAAGTTTTATCATAAAGTTCCGGCCCGCCTGAGGATAATAATAGTTTTCCCGCACAGTTTCTCCTCCGTATATGTACCCGAAAGTATAGCCATTCGATTCGTATTTTAAATCAAACAGGTTATTTATCATTGCGGATACTTTAATAGATTTCATAAATTTCGGCACCATGTTTATATGAAGCCTGAAGTCGGTTATGTAGTACGGGTCAAGCGAACGCGACGACGCTGATGTGTTATCAAGGTACTGTTTACCGGTATATCTCGTTACCAGCGACGCGTGTATAGCTGAAATAATTTTCCATTCGGCTCTCAGGAAGCCTGTCACCGATGGTGAAAAGGCCAGGTCAGTGTTCTTGTAGTCGCGACTTATCTGGGTGCCGGTATCGTAATCGTCGATGTATTCGGTAAACGATTTGATTTTATTTCTGCTCAAAGTTGTATGTGCCATCAATGAGAGCCTGTTAAACAGAACACAGGTTGCATCCGCTTCGATCCCTTCGCGGTAGCTTTCGCGGATGTTGGTACGGGTATAATTGCCAACATCATTCAGTTTGCCGGTAAGGGCAAGCTGGTTCTCATACATCATCCGGTAATAATTTAACCCGAATGAATATTTGATATTCGTGTGGCGGTAACCCGATTCAATATCATACAAGGTTTCATGCCTGGGCCTGCTGGCCGATGTGCTTTGGGTATAATCATCACGTGAAGGTTCCTTGTTAGCCACACTAAACGACATATAGGCATACCGGTTGGCATTGAACAGCCATGTAATTCCGGCCTTTGGATTGAAGAAATGCAATTCTGCGTTTTGTGGCGCAGGTTGCAAATCGCTTCCCGGTCCGGTGAAATCGTACGATACCGTCCGGTATTGCATATCGGCAAAGAGGCTCAGTTTTTTAAACAGCATGAATGTCGACTTTCCAAAAACATTCATGTCGGTTTTAAAGCCGTTATTGCTGTAATATTTATGATTTATAAAACCATTGGACGCGTATCTTGCCCAGATTACTTCACCAAAATGGCCGCCATCGTACTCATTGTATGCTCCGCCGAACAGGATGCTGTTATTTCTTGAAGGGAAATAGTTAATTGACCATGTGAGGCCATAAAAGTCATTGTCGAGCCATTTCCTTCTTATAATGTCACTCTCAAAAATGGTATCGTTGCCAATAATTACCGGGCTCAGCAAATAATCCGAAAGCGGGTCATTTTCCCTGAACTCCTCATAGAATCCCCGCCCACGGGTATAATGAAAAGCGGTGTTCCAAGCAATCTTTGGTGTCAGTTCCCTCGAATAATGCAACTGGTAGTGGTCCTGCTGATAATCATCGACCTGGTTTTCATAGGTATAATAATTCCAGGTTCGGTTGGTGTCAAGTGCTGCTTCAGGCACCCCATACCACGATTGATAAGTAATCTCTTTTCCTGAGAATACATTGAGTTTGATCCGGTCTTTGTTGTGTTTGTAAATTGCCGAAATATAGAACGACTTTAAGTCTGACGATGCCCTGTCCATGTATCCGTCGGAATTGATTTTTGACAACCTGCCCTCAAAATTCCACCGGTCGTTAATGATGCCGGAACCGATAATGGCATTCATACCAATGGTGTTGAATGATCCGGCAGTGAGTGAAGTTGTAAGCAAAGGTGTGGGCGATGGATCGGATGTTTTTATATTTATGCTTCCTCCAAATGCCCCTGCGCCATTTGTAGATGTACCGGCACCACGCTGTACCTGGATGTTATCTACCGATGAAGTCAGGTCAGGTAAATCGACCCAGTAAACATTGTGCGACTCAGCATCGTTGATCGGAATGCCATCGATAGTAACATTGATCCTGCCGGCATCTGTTCCTCGTATACGCACACCGGTATACCCGATTCCGTTTCCTGCATCGGAGGTAGGAACAAGTGATGGTACGGTTTCGAGAAGATAGGGCAGATCGACGGCAGTATTTATTTTAGCCAGTTCATCTTTTTTAACAATTGTATATGCGGTAGCCGAAAGTTGTCCGGCCCGTGTGGCTGTAATTACTACTTCATCGGTTAATACCGGAGCGGGTTCGAGGTAAATATTTATCGTGGTATCGCGGGTCAGATACAAGGGTATCTGCTGATGGCTGAATCCAATGTACCTAACTACCAGTGTATAATGTTGTCGGGGTGAGGCCTCGATGCTATATGTGCCATCATATGCGGCAATGGCGCCTGTATAAGTGCCATGGAGGTAGATGGTTGCTCCGGGCAGGATTTTTCCGGTAATCTTTTCCTGAACAATTCCCGTAATTTTTAGTTGCGCGCTTGCTGCTGTTATAGCCAGAAGCATCAGTGGTAAAAGATACAGTTTTTTCATAACCCTGATAATTTATTAAATGTTGCAAAGGGCCATGTATGCGTTACAATAGAGGTAAACAGTCATGCACGGGGAATGCATAAAGCTAAAAACTGTACCTTTTCCCTCCGCCGGCATTACCCGGATCAGGTTTTTTGGGTATGATCTCAGCATTCCGGTTTTATCCGGATAGCACCCCTTTGCGGTGACAAAAGTACATAAAATTCTGAATCCAAATAATTCAGATACGTACATACTACATTTTTCGGTGTTGTGCCGGCAGTTGAATGGCCGCGTTCCGAAATTTCATACATCCTGAA
>CAZPKJ010000104.1:0-10782 GCA_964587075.1 uncultured Flavobacteriaceae bacterium
AACTGATTGAATCCATTAAAAAATTCAAAGCCGTAAACGCCTGATCTTTAACTTTTGCATGGAAATGTTTCACGTTCCGACTGAAAATTGTATTTTTATAGTTCTGAATATTTTCGGTTTCTGAAAATGATTTATGGATAAAGTAAGGCTAAATATTATGGGATTGTCGTTTAGTCAGACACAATCCGGTGCCTATGCTCTGATATTGGGTGAGGAAGGTGGTTACAGACGGTTACCAATAATTATTGGTGGATTCGAGGCACAGGCGATAGCCGTTGAATTGGAAAATATGACGCCATCACGACCTTTAACGCACGACCTTTTTAAGAATTTTGCAAGAGCCTATGAAATCGAAATAACCGAAATTATCATCTACAATCTCAAAGAAGGCGTTTTTTATTCGAAACTTATTTGTACCGATGGTAACAATAAGCACGAAATTGATGCCCGTACATCCGACGCCATCGCTATGGCAGTACGGTTTAACTGTCCTATTTATACTTATGAATTCATCCTCTCGCAGGCCGGCGTAGCTATGGACGATGAGAATTTGCCGATCGAAAGCCAGTCAACACCGGTAAAGGAAAAGTCCCGCGAAAAGAAAAAAATGCCAGCTGAATTTTCATCCCTCAGCGAAGAAGAACTTAAGGAATCGCTTATGCGTGCCATCGACGATGAAGCTTACGAACTCGCCTCTAAAATCAGGGATGAACTCAATAAGCGGAAAAAGTGATAATTTTCAGCCCTTAATAAATCCATATGGTAACTTTCTTCAGGGGCTTATTTCTTTTTCTTTTTGTAGCCATTTTGTTTTCCTCTTGCGGATCGGGTAAACCGGAACCGGTTAGCAAAAACATTGCCCGGAAGTGGAAATATGAGAGCATCACCGACCAGGCAGGAGATGTAGTACGAAAGACTGGCCCGGCTGATTTTTTAATGCTGGTCGAAAAAAGCGGTAATAAAACATTTTCATACAACCTCGATATTGAAAATATAGCTGCATCGGGCAGCTGGGATATTCAGGATAGTTTGCTCGTCCTTACATACGATCTGGCCAACGACTCTTCGTCAATTGACTCCATTTCCTATTCAGTATCCGGCAACAAACCCCTTGTTACTTTTTATAACAAGGGTAACGAGTTGCTGGACCTGTCGGAAAAGGGGTTGGCAAAGCAGCGGCAGGTTCGGACCTTTAAAATTGTTGAACTCACTGCCACACGGTTGGTATTTGATGAGAATAATGTGCGCTTTACCTTTTCATACCAACCGGTAGTTATGGAAGGTTCCGTTTCACTGGCATCAGTTGGACGTGGTATCCTGGGGCTGGCAACAATGATTCTCATCATGGTACTTTTTTCGGTTAACCGGAGCAAGATCCCGTGGAAACTGGTAGGAACAGGACTATTTCTCCAACTCATCATCGCCATAGGTGTATTGAAAGTTGACTGGATAAAGGGGCTTTTTGAAATGTTCGGGAACTTTTTTGTTGTGGTTTTATCATTTACCATGGAAGGATCACGTTTTGTTTTAGGCGATCTGGTTAATCCCGGTGGTTCTCTTGGTTTTGTTTTTGCGTTCCAGATATTACCAACCATCATATTCTTTTCCGCACTTACCAGTTTGCTTTTTTATCTTGGAATATTGCAAAAGGTTGTGTATGGAATAGCGTGGCTCATGAGCAAAACAATGAAGCTTTCTGGAGCTGAATCCCTGGCAGCCGCGGCGAATATCTTCCTTGGCCAAACAGAGGCACCCCTGATGGTTAAACCTTACATATCAGGGATGACCCGAAGTGAGTTGCTTTGCCTCATGACGGGTGGCATGGCAACCATTGCAGGAGGTGTTATGGCAGCTTTTATTGGTTTCCTTGGCGGCGAAGACCCGGCCATGCGGCTGTTTTTCGCCAAACATCTGCTGGCCGCTTCGGTTATGTCGGCTCCGGCGGCAATTGTTGCTGCAAAAATTCTGATGCCGCAAACGCAGCCCATCGAAGAGAAACTCATTGTTACGAAAGAGAAAATTGGCAAGAACCTCCTCGAAGCGATTTCCATCGGAACAGGCGAGGGGTTGCGGCTTGCGGTAAATGTAGGTGCCATGTTGCTGGTGTTTATCGCCCTTATTGCTATGTTTAATTACATACTTCGCGATTTCATCGGACAGGTTACCGGTTTGAATGAAGACATTTTTACCTTTACCAATGGCCGTTACGACGGACTTACGATGCAGTTTATGCTGGGCTACATTTGCGCTCCGTTAAGCTGGCTCATGGGCGTTTGCCGCGAGGATATGGTTCTGGTGGGTCAGCTTCTGGGCGAAAAAACCATCCTGAACGAATTTGTAGCCTATACTTCTTTGGGAAATATGAAAGTTGCCGACATGTTTACCGAACAAAAATCGGTCATAATTGCAACCTACATACTGTGCGGATTTGCCAATTTCGCATCCATCGGGATCCAGATAGGTGGGATAGGGTCGCTGGCACCCGAAAAACGGACCGCCCTTTCGGAGCTTGGCTTCAGGGCTCTTTTAGGAGGAACCATGGCCTCGCTGCTTACAGCAGTGATTGTTGGGATGCTTATTTAACCGTATCCCGTTTTTTTAAAACCAGTTGCGACATTTTCCGGAACAACTCCTCTGGGTTGAAGGGTTTTGAGATGTATTCATCGACTCCCGATTCGAAACATTTACTGATTTCTTCAGGGGTTGCATTTGCCGTCATTGCCATCACAGGGGTATCTTTTCGCCCATCGTTGAACAGCCTGATCCGTTTGGTAGCTTCATAGCCGTCCATTTCCGGCATTTGAATATCCATCAGCACCAGCGAATAACTGTTTGATTCCAGCTTTTCGAGCGCTTCGAGCCCGTTTCCCGCATGATCAATGGAAACATCTGGTAAATGTTCCATGATGGTGTCTTCGGCAACAATTTTATTAAACTCATTGTCTTCAACCAATAAAATCCGTGCGTTTTTAAGAACCTCGACCGGAGCCAGGCCGTTCTCTGATGATCTTATAACCGGTTGTCCGGTTTTTGCCGCCGCGCTGTAAGGAATTTTAAAGAAGAACCGCGTGCCGGTACCAAGCTTGCTTTCCAGTCCTATGGAGCCGCCCTGCAATTCGGTAAGCTGTTTGCAAATGGTTAATCCTAATCCTGTTCCACCGTACTTTCGGCTGGTGTCGCTGTCGGCCTGGGTGAAACTCTCAAATATGGAGTTGAGTTTTTCTTTGGCGATGCCTATTCCGGTATCTGAAACACTAAACTCAAGTTCATATTTATCTTTTGATAAAGAGTTATTTACACAATTTATCTCAACAAATCCTTTATCAGTAAATTTTATTGAATTACCAGTCAGATTGATTAGAATTTGAGCCAGCCTGGTCGCCGTTTACCAGTTTGGGGACATCGGGAGAAACCCTGGTTTTTAATTCAAGTCCTTTTTCATCAGCCTTGAAAATCAACATATTTCTGACATTTTCAATGACCTCGGATACATTGAAATCAATTTTTTCAAAAACCATTTTTCCGGCTTCGATTTTAGAGATATCGAGTATATCGTTGATAATTGACATGAGTTGCTCTGAAGCGGTTTGTATCATGGCCACATACCGGTGCTGTTGCTCTGTCAGTGTTGTTTTCAAAAGCAAATGGGTTATGCCAATCACCGAATTCATCGGCGTTCGGATCTCATGGCTCATATTGGCCAGAAATTGCTGTTTAAACCGTTCGGATGCCTCGGCGTGAATTTTATCTTTAAGGGCCTGATCGCGTTCAATGAGGGCTTCACGTCCCATTTTCGATTCATCAACCGCATTCAGGCTTTTCGTTATGGTAGTATCGAGGTCCTGAAAGTCAATGGGTTTGGTAAGGAAGTCAAAGGCGCCGCGGTTCATGGCGGTACGAATATTCTGCATGTCGGTGTAGGCAGATATCACGATGCTTTTGCAGGAATGTCCGATCGACTCAATGTTTTCGAGGAGGGTGAGTCCGGTCATTACCGGCATATTGATATCGGTTAAAACCAATTCCACATCGGGGTTCGATTGAAGTATTTCGAGGGCCTGGGCGCCGTTGGCAGCAAAATGAAAGACTAATTCGCCGGATGCAATCTGCTTGCGGAACTTTTGCCGTACAAGCAATTCCATATCCGGTTCATCGTCGGCAACAAGGATAATTCTGGGCATAACGGAGGGGTAAAAAATTACCCCGCTAAGTTATTCGAAAATGATTCAATCCACTCAAAGAATTTTCACTTTCAGGAAGAATTCCCGGCCCGGTCATTGAACAGGCCGAAAACGGAGCGTGTTAAAACTAATTTTCATTGCACGTTAAATAGTTGTTATACAAATAATTGAATACGCTTTAAAAATTGTTCACAAGTCCCCAAGTTTTTTTTTAAAGTGCTGATTGAAAATTAAAAAACATCTTGTACCTTTGCCCTTCCCAAAAAATTGGGGTTTCACGATTGAAAATTAATTTATTAAAAACCAGATATGCCTACAATTCAGCAATTGGTTCGTAAAGGCCGCTCCAAGCTAGTTGACAAAAGTAAATCACCTGCACTCACATCATGTCCGCAGCGTCGTGGTGTTTGTACCCGTGTTTATACTACCACGCCCAAAAAGCCAAATTCAGCAATGCGCAAGGTAGCCAGGGTAAGGCTTACCAACAAGTTTGAAGTAACCGCTTACATTCCCGGAGAAGGTCACAATTTACAGGAGCACTCCATTGTTCTTATCCGGGGTGGCAGGGTGAAAGATCTTCCCGGTGTGCGTTATCACATCATACGTGGTTCACTCGATACCTCTGGAGTGGAAGGTCGTAACCAGCGCCGCTCGAAATATGGCACCAAAAAGCCTAAAGCCGGTGCGGCCAAGAAGTAATTCCTCACAGCAATTATACATCTGTTAACATTATTGATCAGTAGAATATAAATGAGAAAGTCGAAACCCAAAAAGCGCATTCTGCTTCCCGACCCTAAATTCAACGACACAACCGTGACACGATTTGTGAACTGTATGATGTACGATGGTAAAAAGAGTACCGCGTTCCATACCTTTTACGATGCCATTGAACAGGTTGAAAACAAAACTAAGGAGAACGGACTTGAAATGTTCAAAAAAGCACTTGGAAATATCATGCCTGCCGTTGAGGTTAAAAGCCGTCGTGTAGGTGGTGCAACTTTTCAGATTCCAAGCGAAGTTCGCCCCGACCGCAAAGCGGCACTGGGCATGAAGTGGCTTATTCTCTTTGCCCGCAAGCGTAATGAAAAATCGATGCGCGATAAACTTGCCGGTGAAATCATTGCCGCATCGAAAGGCGAAGGGGCTGCCGTTAAAAAGAAAGACGATACCCACCGTATGGCCGAAGCCAATAAGGCATTCTCGCACTTCAGGGTGTAGTTATTAAAGCATATCAAACAGTAAGAGTAACTATAAATAGAAAAGAATCAATCCGGTTAAACCGGAAACAGCAATTAAAATGGCACAAGACGTCAAGGATTTAAGTTTTGTAAGAAACATCGGAATCGCCGCCCACATTGATGCGGGTAAAACAACAACCACCGAGCGTATACTATATTATACCGGTGTTACTCACAAAATCGGTGAGGTTCACGATGGCGCCGCAACCATGGACTGGATGGTGCAGGAGCAGGAGCGTGGTATTACCATCACTTCGGCTGCCACTACCTGTTTTTGGAATTACCGTAATAATAAGTATAAGATCAATATTATTGATACTCCAGGACACGTTGACTTTACGGTTGAAGTAAACCGTTCCCTGCGCGTACTGGATGGACTGGTTTTCCTCTTTTCATCGGTTGATGGTGTTGAGCCACAGTCGGAGACCAACTGGCGCCTGGCCAATAATTATAATGTAACCCGTCTGGGCTTTGTGAATAAAATGGATCGTGCCGGTGCCGACTTCCTTAACGTAGTGAAACAGGTTCGTGAAATTCTCGGTGGTAACCCGCTTCCACTTCAGTTGCCTATCGGGGCTGAAGAGTCTTTTACCGGTGTTGTCGACCTGATCAATAACCGTGGTATCGTATGGAATGAGGCCGACCAGGGAATGACTTTTACCGAGGTTCCTATCCCTGATGATATGGCCGATGAAGTGAAAGTCTGGCGAGAGAAACTGCTAGAAGCTATTGCAGAGTTCGACGACCGTTTAATGGAGAAATACTTCGCCGATCCCGAATCTATCACCGAAAGGGAAATTCTGGACGCGTTACGTAAAGCCTGCCTTGCCAATAAGGTAGTTCCTATGGTTTGTGGTTCTTCTTTTAAAAACAAAGGGGTTCAAACCATGCTTGACCTGGTGATGGAGTTAATGCCTTCGCCTTTGGATAAGGAAAATATCAAAGGAATCAATCCCGATACCGGTGAAGAGGTTTCACGCAAGCCCGATGCCAAGGAACCATTCACAGCACTTGCTTTCAAAATTGCTACCGATCCTTATGTAGGGCGACTGGCCTATTTCCGTTGCTACAGCGGAAAGCTCGATTCGGGTTCTTATGTATTGAACACCCGTTCGGGAAATAAAGAACGTATTTCGAGGATTTTCCAGATGCATGCCAATAAACAAAACCAGATTCCTTTCATTGAGGCTGGTGATATCGGCGCTGCTGTAGGATTCAAGGAGATCAAAACAGGAGATACGCTTTGTGCCGAAAATGCGCCAATCGTATTGGAGGCTATGAATTTCCCGGAGCCCGTTATCGGACTTGCCATTGAAGCCAAAACTCAGGCTGATATGGATAAAATGGGTGTTGCCCTTGGTAAACTTGCCGAAGAAGATCCTACTTTCAGAGTGAAAACAGATGACGAAACCGGACAAACCATCATCAGCGGTATGGGTGAATTACACCTCGAAATTATCGTTGACCGGATGCGCCGTGAGTTTAAAGTTGAAGTGAACCAGGGTGCTCCCCAGGTAAATTATAAAGAAGCAATTAACGGTACTATTGAACACCGTGAAGTATATAAGAAACAAACCGGTGGTCGAGGAAAATTCGCCGACATCAAGTTTGTAGCATCACCTGTTGATGCCGATTTTGAGGTTACCGATAAAAATGGCGGTCTGCAGTTTGTGAATGAAATTACCGGTGGAAACATCCCCCGTGAATTTATTCCTTCCGTTGAAAAAGGTTTCAGGGCTGCCATGGTAAATGGTGTGTTGGCCGGTTATCCGCTTCAAACTTTGAAGATTCGTCTTATCGATGGTTCTTACCACACGGTTGACTCCGATTCACTTTCGTTTGAAATTTGTGCCAGAACAGCATTCCGTGAAGCGATTCCAAAATGCCGTCCGGTGTTGCTGGAGCCTATCATGAAACTTGAAGTGATCACACCCGACCAGAACATGGGTGACGTGGTAGGTGATCTTAACCGCCGTCGTGGCCAGGTTGAAGGAATGGATTCAAAAGGCGGAGCCCAGGTTGTAAAAGCTAAAGTTCCCTTATCGGAGATGTTTGGTTATGTGACACAGTTACGTACCATTACCTCAGGGCGTGCTTCGTCAACTATGGAATTCTCCCACTACAGCGAAGTGCCGCGTAATATCGGTGAAGAAGTAGTGGCCAAAGTCAAAGGGAAAGCCGCAGCGGTATAACATTATTATTAGTTAATTAATCGTTCTTTATAATATCAACATGAGCCAGAGAATCAGAATCAAATTGAAGTCGTATGATTTCAATCTCGTTGACAAGTCAGCCGAGAAGATTGTGAAAACAGTTAAAACTACCGGCGCGGTGGTAAATGGTCCTATTCCTCTTCCAACAGAGAAGAAGATTTATACCGTATTACGCAGCCCCCACGTTAACAAAAAAGCGCGTGAGCAATTTCAGCTCTGCTCTTACAAGCGCTTGCTTGACATTTACAGTTCAACGGCCAAAACTGTTGACGCGTTAATGAAGCTGGAACTGCCCAGTGGTGTCGAAGTTGAAATCAAAGTATAGTTATCAGTAAATTATTATAATATAAATAGATTAAAATGTCAGGTTTAATCGGTAAAAAGATAGGGATGACCAGCATATTTGATGCTGAAGGAAGAAATATCCCATGCACCGTAGTGGAAGCCGGCCCCTGTGTGGTAACACACGTGAGAACCCCCGAAAGGGATGGTTACTCTGCCGTTCAGCTTGCCTTTGGTGAACGCAAGGAGAAGAACACTCCCGCTGCATTAAAAGGCCATTTCGCCAAAGCCAATACCGGCCCGAAGCGAATGGTAAAAGAATTTAAAGGCTTTGAAACAGCTTTTAATATCGGAGATACAGTTACTGTAGATATCCTGCAGGAAGGCATGTATTGCGATGTTACCGGCACCTCCAAAGGAAAAGGCTTTCAGGGTGTTGTTAAGCGACATGGATTTGCTGGAGTAGGCGGACAAACACACGGTCAGCACAACAGGCTCCGTGCACCCGGATCACTCGGCGCTTCATCGTGGCCCTCGAGAGTATTTAAAGGAATGCGTATGGCCGGCCGTATGGGTGGAAACACAGTAAAGCTTGTTAACCTCCAGATAGTAAAAGTGATCCCGGAAAAAAATCTGGTACTCCTCAGGGGCGCTGTACCGGGAGCAAAGAATTCTTACGTTTCAATTGAGATATAATCATGGAAGTAGCAGTTAAACAATCATCAGGAAAAGATACCGGCCGTAAAGTAAAACTGAACGACGAAATTTTTGGTGTGGCTCCCAACGACCATGCTATTTATCTCGACGTAAAACAGATTTTAGCGAACAGACGCCAGGGTACACATAAATCAAAACAACGGAACGAAGTTCACGGAACTACAAAAAAGTTCAAGCGTCAGAAAGGTACCGGAGGAGCACGTGCCGGTAGCCGTAAATCGCCATTGTTTGTAGGCGGGGGACGGGTGTTCGGTCCAACTCCAAGGGATTATTCCTTTAAGATTAACAAAAAGGTGAAACGCCTGGCCCGTATTTCGGCACTCAGCTATAAAGCCAGTGAACAAAATATTACTGTAGTGGAAGGACTTGACTTTACTGCAGCTAAAACCAAAGAATATGTAAATTTCCTCAACGGCCTCGAGCTTTCCGGGAAAAAAACACTTGTAATACTCCCGGAATCAAATAATAACGTATATTTGTCGTCCCGAAATTTAGGGCATAGTAAGGTTGTAACAGCCTCTGACTTAAACACATACGACATTCTCAATGCGCAGAGTCTCGTGTTGGTTGAGTCTTCTTTGCCGTTAATTGAAAAAACATTATCGAAATGATTATTCTTCAAAAGCCCATTATCACCGAAAAGATGACTCGCATGAGCGAGAAGTCGGGCCGTTATGGATTTATAGTTCATCCCAGGGCAAATAAGCTTCAAATAAAAAAAGCCGTACAGGAAATGTATGGTGTTGAAGTAACGGATGTAAACACCATGAATTATCAGGGTAAAACACGTACGCGTGGAACCCGGACCGGGTTTACAAAAGGCAGAACCAACGCCCGCAAAAAAGCAATTGTTACGCTTAAGCAGGGTGATGTAATTGATTTTTACAGCAGCATTTAAGTCGTAAGCAGAAATTTAATCGGAAATGGCAATAAAGAAGTTACGTCCAATGACACCGGGTCAGCGCCACAAAGTGGTGATTGATTCGAATGATATAACCACCTCGAATCCCGAGAAATCACTGGTAGTTACCAAATCACGTTCGGGTGGCCGTAATCATAGTGGTAAAATGACCATGCGTTATATCGGCGGAGGTCATAAAAAGAAGTTACGTATTATCGACTTTAAAAGAGATAAACATGGTATTCCCGGTAAGGTGGCTACCATTGAATACGATCCAAACCGTACCGCCAACATCGCACTCATTCATTATGCCGATGGAGAGAAACGTTATATCCTCGCTCCAAACGGACTAACTGTTGGAATGGATGTGGTTTCTGGTCCCGGCGCATCACCCGATCTGGGAAATGCGATGCTGCTGAAAGAAGTACCACTCGGAACAGTTGTTCATAATCTTGAATTACGTCCCGGTCAGGGAGGTAAAATGGCCCGCAGTGCCGGTTCGTATGCCCAGTTAGCAGCCCGTGATGGTAAGTACGCCACCATGAAGATGCCTTCGGGTGAAACCCGCATGATCCTGGTAACCTGTATGGCAACCATCGGTTCGGTTTCAAACCCCGACCATAACAAAGAAAGTCATGGAAAGGCAGGCCGTACCCGCTGGATGGGTCGCAGGCCCAGAGTAAGAGGTGTTGCTATGAACCCGGTTGATCACCCGATGGGTGGAGGTGAAGGACGTGCTTCGGGAGGACATCCCCGCAGCCGTAAAGGACTCCTGGCCAAAGGACTTAAAACCCGCGCCAAAAACCATCCTTCTAACCGCTATATCATAGAAAGACGTAAGAAATAATAGTAAAGCAATACTTTAAGTAAAAGAAATAATATATTAAATAACAATGAGTCGCTCACTAAAAAAAGGCCCGTTTATCGACTTCAAACTGGAGAAGAAAATTGGTGCCATAAATGATTCCAAGAAAAAGACAGTGATTAAAACCTGGTCGAGGAGATCGATGATTGCTCCTGAGTTTGTTGGGCATACACTGGCTGTTCATAATGGAAATAAGTTCATCCCGGTATATGTTACCGAAAATATGGTTGGACATAAGTTTGGTGAGTTTGCGCCAACCCGTACCTTCCGTGGCCACTCAGGAAATAAGGATAAAGCAACGAAATAATTGTCATGGGAGCAAGAAAGAGAAACGCCGCCAATGAGCGCAAGGAGATGATGAAAGTTACCTCCATTGCCCGTCTAA
>CAZPKJ010000105.1:0-10593 GCA_964587075.1 uncultured Flavobacteriaceae bacterium
CGGTTTTTGATGCATCGCGACTATTATGATAGTCGTTTCTGCATGCGTTATTACAAAATTTTTTGTCGGCTCTGCCGGTGAAATTTTCACCGCATGAAATACAAGTTTTTAGCATAATAAAAAGTTTTAAAAGGTTAATGAAAATTTAACCATGTAAAAATAAACATTTCCATATTATAAAAAACCAGTCAAACACTTATAATCGTTTATAAATGTTTAGATATAGGCATCATTAAAATGATTATCCATCTTTGTATCATTGATTTTTCTAAAACTTTTATAAATGACCACAAAAATCAGCTTCACCGGAAAAGTCATTTCAAAACTAAAAATTTTTTTATACAAAAACTTAAAAAACATGAATGGAATCAGAAACAAGGTCACCCTTATTGGCAATCTGGGTATGGATCCTGAATTAAAAGAAACCGAAAACGGTTACAAACTTGCCAAGGTATCAATAGCTACAAATGAGTCATTTAAGAACAACAAAGGAGAAAAAGTGAATGAAACGATGTGGCATAATCTGATTGCCTGGGGTAAGACGGCTGAGTTTATGGGCAAGTATCTGCAGAAGGGAAGCGAGGTAGTCGTTGAGGGAAAACTCATCAATCGCAACTACACCGATAAGGCTGGCGTGAAGAAGTACATTACCGAAATACAGGTAAATGACCTTTTGATCGTTGGAAGCAGAAAGTAGATTACTTACCTGTTTGCTTGGTTACCGCCCTGCCTGACCGCAGGGCGGTTTTTTTATTCATGTATCAAGGATAACAGCATGAAACAAGTGAAATATCTATAAATCAGGTTTTTAGTATTTCGACCATAATATATTAATCATATAAATTTCATAATTACTTCATAATTGAAAAGTAACATTGCATCGGTTTTAACAAAAGAACGTATCTGCCCGGGCAGATTTTGGTAAATAATATGATTAGATTTGTAAAAACGCCTCTTGGCTCCATATAGCTGAAGGGGCTTTTTTATGCACCTTAAATACATGGTCTGGTTGACGGTTATCGGTAAGTTTTTCCAGAATATTTTCGATGGTTATACTTGAGAAACATTTTTGCAATCGCGATTCAAAATTTTCAAAAGAATGTTCCTCCTTGCTGTTTATAAATCCAAATCCTCTATAGACAAAATTTTCAACCCATACAAATCCTTGTTCATGGACATTACGTCCTTCAACAAGGTAAATTGAAATGTTTCGGTAGTTGGCGATTTGATTCAACATCAATTCAAAATTCCGGTTATGATCAATAGTTGAAAGTTCACTGCTGTACCCAGTACCAACCAATGGTTCATGGAACTGATAAGTTTCAACCAGTTTCTTCAAAAATGCGACCGCTTTATGGTATTGATGAAACCAGGCTATAAACAAATATAACTTTCCTGACTGTGCAATAGCCAGTCGCCATTGGTTGTTCATGTCGCGATAAGCCACAATTCCAAATCGCTTGTTAAAATTCTTTTGAGCATTATTATATACTGGCCAGTAACGGCGAATTTCATGGTCCTCGAGTAATGCTGCCAGCAGTTTTGAGCCTGTTTCGGTAAATTTTACGGATCTGATTTCGGGGGCAGCGGCCAAAAGTTTAATACTATTTGATTCTCCACGAAAGTGTCCGGCAACTCTCGACTTAATATTACCGGCTTTCCCAACGTACAAGGGTTTATTCCATTTACCCATAAAATAATAAATCCCGGTAACGGGAGGCAATTCACCTGCCAGTTTTCTCAGATTTCCAAACGCATCATTTTTTAATTTAAGCTTATCCTGCATCCACCGGTTGAATATCGGAATCCCACATAAATCAACCAGCTTACAGAATACTTTCGTGGCGGCATCGGTATCATACAATGCCCTGTGCGGCCTGTGATTGACGATATTAAATTTGGCACAGAGTGCCCTGAGTGAAAATGATCGTTGTGAAGGCAGGATAAACCTGGCCAACTCAGCTGTACATATAGTTTTTGCACTATACGATATTCCATTCATTCTGAAAGCATATTTTAAAAAAGCATAATCAAATCCAACATGGTGACCAACCAAAGGCAAAGTACCAAGGAGTTTTTTAATTTCTGGGGCGATATCACCGAAGGCAGGAGCCTGCTCAACCATTTGACCTGAAATACCAGTTAGTGAAGTAATTTGCCGGGGAACAGGTATGCCAGGGTTTACAAGGGTTGTATATCTTGAAACTTCTTTGAAATCATCAGTAATAATTATTGCAATTTCCGTAATCCGGTCGGTTATTGGATCAAGCCCGGTGGTTTCAATATCGAGGACGACAAATTGCATGTTATTCAAATAAAAAAGGGAGGCCATGGTAGCCTCCCTGCAATATAACTAATTTCTGAAATTAATTACAATACCACCAACTTGATAATTTTACTTTGTGTTTCGCCAAGCACTTCGAGGAAATACACACCTTTCTGGTAGGTCGACAAATCAACCGGTATCACCGAATTGCCCGGTGCGACCTGATTCACCGATCTGGTAATCAAAGAACCTTTTACATCGGTAATTTCAAATTGCAGCATCATGGATCCGGCCGAACTAACCTGAACATTGAACAATCCACCTGATGGGTTTGGAAACGCCTGAACCGAATAGGAACCATTAATTTCTGAAATGCTTAAAGGTGATTCTTTAAAGTTGATATTATCGATAAACAGTGAATTACC
Source organism: uncultured Flavobacteriaceae bacterium (assembly GCA_964587075.1). GTDB lineage: Bacteria > Bacteroidota > Bacteroidia > AKYH767-A > OLB10 > CAZPKJ01. The sequence continues at coordinate 2,692 of CAZPKJ010000105.1, forward strand.
ACGGCCATTTATATTCATGAATTTAAGTTTTACTTCAAGGCCTGCATAAGGTGATAAATCGAGTGTATCATTTCGCCACTGATTCAGGTTATTAGGTGTAAACAAAGTTGTTTGGTTGGCAACTGTTGCCAGTGCGGGCCCTTGCTTGTACCATCCGGTCGGGAAGAAAGTAACACCACAATTGGTAGAAATATCAATTCGCAAAGCGTCCTGCCTGGTAGATGAATACCCTGCGTATGCAACATCAAATGTAGCTATAGGATTTATGGTTCCTGCCAGATCGATATTCTCAGTAACGAATCCATCTTCCTGAGCCGTTGCATTATAACTGAAGTTATTCATGTAAGATGCGTTAGTTCCGGTTCCGGCCGCCCCGGTGATGGTGCCCGACAATGTCCAAGTTGTTAAACCATCACCATTATCAATAAGCCAGCCAACAGGAGGATAAACACCACTCTGGAATGTTTCCAGCAACGGAGTAACGGACCCTGTTCCAACACTTATGTAAGATGTAATGGAAACATTGCTGCTTCCAAATGTATTACTGGTGGTAAGGGCCACATCATAAACACCAAGCGTGTTAAACTGTATCTGCGGATTTTGAGAGTTTGAGTTGGTACCATTCACATATGTGTAACCGGTAGCAGGATTTAATACCCAGTCCCACGAAGTAGGAGAATTCTGAGTAAGATCGGTAAAGGTTACAATTTCACCAACACATACATTGGTAGCAGAAGCGGTGAAGTTGGTAATAGGAGGTGCTGCCATGTCATACATGTTGATATCGTCAATAACAATATCGCTCATGTAATCGGAACCTGTTATACCTCTGAAACGGATATTGATAATTTGTCCGGCAAACGGCGTGAGATCCACCGAAGCCTGCTGCCACAAGTTACCCTGGTTTCCGGAGATCACCGGGATCACATTATTTTGCCAGACATCATTGGCAAAAACATCCACATTCAGCTGACCCATGGTAGTTCCCCACATGTGATACCAGAAGTCGAACCGCGGGTTAAATGTTCCGGTTAAATCGAAACAGGGTGAAATGGCTATACCCTCACGTTGAAAGCATGCAGAGGCTTCAAGATAAATATACTTACCGGTAGCCGTACCGGGATTGTGATCGATAGTTGGTCCTGTATTGGCCGACGGGGTTGTTCCAAAGTTCGTTCTCCAGTCGATTTGATCGGAAACCTGATTTGGAAGGTTGATCCAGCCATTGGTGAGGTTACAAACCGTTTGTTCACAATTGCTGGAGGTTGCGCAATTGGTGAAAGTTTCAAAGTTTTCGGAGTAAGGTAAAGTATACAGCGCTCCGGGTATCACCTGCAGTACAGAAACCAGTGTATCATTAAATGTGTTTCCATCACCCGTATAACCAGTCCAAACTTTTACATTATACGTTCCGCTTACTGAAAAATCGTAAGGAACCGTAAAAGTGTAATTGGAAGTAGCCAGTGAGTTCAAGGTAACTGCAACCACCTCTGAAACTACCGGTCCATTGTTCACAGAATAAAATACCGGGATATTACTGATCGGATCGATCCCCTTGTTTTGAATGGTTACGGATACGTCGACTCCGGTAAGATCCTGGCAATCCTGTAGCGTGCCTGCAGGAGAGATAACCTGCGTGAGCGATGCGTCGATTGCTATCGGACATGAGAATACACCCGGAGCCTTATAAACTGCATTGGCACGACGACCTTTGGTGTTATCCGGAGTATATGCTTTCACACTGAACCAATACGCCAGAAGCGGATTTGTACCGGTTATCACCGCAGAATTTGTTGTTGAGTAGGCAATGGAGTCCATATACATACTGCCGAGCCAGCTCACCTCATAACCAATGGCACCGGCCACCGCGTTCCAGGTAAGCCGTACCGAATCGGGACAGGCCCATGTTACTGTAATATTTGATGGAAGACCGATTATACTGAAAGTTTCAGGGCTCTGGTGCGAGGAAGCTCCGCGTGTAACCCTTATGAGCGCCTGGCCTGTAAGAACTGCAGGTACATTCCAGTTGTAGTAACGTTGGGTGGCAGGTACGTTTGCCGAGATAACATTCCAGGATGTTCCGTTATCGGTAGAATAATCAAGTGCAAAAGTGCCTGTGTTCCCATAGGCATCCCAGCGAATAGTTTCCGTTTCGCCCGGTACAAAACCCTCATATCCGATTGGATATGTAACTTCAACCTGATCGGTTACAAACTCATACACAATAAAATATTTTTGAGGACCTGAAGGGATCAGGAATCCGTCTACATTCAGGTTATAGGTACCGGCCTGTGGATTATCAATGGTTACCTGCTCCATATTATTCAGGTCATCAACTCCTCTCACAGCGTTGGCATTTAAGGTAGCCGCATTCGGTGCTGGATTCAGGACCCAGGGTTCAAAGGTATTTGAAGAGGGATCGGTCACGAGGAAATTTAAGTCATTCACCAGTGCCTTGGATGCCAGCGGATCACCTTCAACATCGCACCAGTAAATCATGACCCGTAACTGGCTGGTTCCGGAAGGAACGGTTATAGAATGGTCAATAGATCCGCCCTGGCTGATAACATCACTCATGTACCTGCCTTCTTCAAGTGTGCGTACAGCTCTCAGTGCATTCACCCTGCCCCATCCAAAACGGAAATCGGGTCCGGGGTTACCTAAATCTTCAGCTGTGTTGAGCATACAGGCTTTGATGAGGGCACCGTCGGCGGTTTGACCGCTGTTCAAATCGCGGTGAGCCTGGTGGAGTTGGGTAACAATACCTGCAATACCAGGGCACGCTGCGGAAGTACCGCCACCAACCTGGTAAGTATTAGGGCCATTGGTTGACATTTGATTGATTCCATTTGCACAGATATCGGGTTTAATCCTGCCATCTTCGGCAGGACCGCGGCTTGAACTGTTTTCAAGCGCATCGAGGTAATTCAGGTTTCCGCAAGCCATTACATTTTTTCCCTGCTTGTAACCACCTGTAATATTTCCCCAGCCGGCTCCGGCACCATAGGAGCAATTACCTGTTCCGTTATTTCCGGCTGAATACACATGCAGCAGTGTAGGATTCTGGTTGAGAATCTGATCGCCGGTTTGCGTATCGGTAGTATAATCGTTGCAGCCTTGTGAATAGGAAGTTGAAGTAACCAGTACACCCAATGTCTGATTGGTAGTGGGTGAATTCAGGATATGATTGTATCCGCCAATGTCGTAGATATAGATAAAAGCACCTGTGCCCATTCCACGGATAGTAGGATTCAGGTTGCCTGCTCCCATAAGGATACCAGCCGTCATGTCGCCATGGGTACCATTGTTGGAGGTCGTGTTTGACTGGTCAATCCGTCCCTGGTAATCAATGTGGGGGCCAACCGGACCATCATCGGCAAGCGCCGCTGAAACACCGGTACCATCGTAATGGCGGCCTATGGGTGAATAGGTATTTATTGCGTTTGAACGGTGCAGCGAACGACCCAGTTCATCATCGGGAGTTGAGGGGGGAGCAACCGGTTCCAGGCCATTTACAAACGGCAGTGACGCCACCTGGTGAATCCGGTCTGTGGCAACCCTCACCTCTATCCATCTGCCATAATCGTAACGGCGGATGATGCGATGACCCTCATTGATGAGCACATTGGAAATACTTTCACCATTAAGTCCCTTGTAATACCGTACCACCAGGTCGATATGGCCTTTTTCATTAAAAGCCCATTCGGTGTTTTCATTGTTCAGCAGTTGCCTGTTCAGCTTCCATGATGCTTCAAACTTGATAACAGCACGCACATTGGCGTCGCGCAGTTTGCTCAGGTTTGCGTTGGTTGTTATGATAGACTGATAAGCAAAATCGGGCAGATATGAGGTAAGTGTAATACCGGCATCCTGCAGCATTTTTTTAACTTCATTCGATGGAATGGCATGAAATTGAATGATTCTAAAATAGTTGCCTTCAAAAATTTCAGACTGCTCAATAGCCGGATTGGCTATGAATGTTTCCAGATTGGCCCGGATTGGCTTGTTTCCCGATTTAAGTCTCAAATCATAGCCTGTTCCGGCAAAGGAACTTAACATTACAGTGACGGATAAAACCATCAGCATTACGGCAGAAATCTTAAAGCTTCTGTAAGAAATTTGGTTCATGGTAGGGTTGGATTTTGTTAGTTCACTAAAGTATAATTTTTAGCGAAGCAAGCAAAGCAGGAACGACGATTTTAGTAGAAATACACGCTAATTTCATGGTAAAATCCAATTTAGCGTTTCGGAAGCTACCGGCGGATAGTAAAAAAGTGATGTATTGTTAAAAAAAACGTGACTTTGTGACGGATGGCTGAATCCGGAGTTTACATTTGAAAAGCTAAAACTTTCATGTTAATGGTAGTGAAATTGATCTTCCGGTTAACCTTCAAACTTTTCCAGTTTGAGTGAGACTCCGTCAAAAACGGCATATGTAAAGTAGTTGATCCATTCACCAAGGTTGATGTATGTACTGGTATCGGAAAGCTTCATGTTGAGGGGCAGGTGCCGGTGACCAAATATGAAATAGTCGAAATGTTCCGATTGCAGGATTTCTTTCGAATAAATAATCAGCCATTCCTTGTCATCTCCCAGAAATTTTTCATCTGCAGTGCCGGTTGCGATGCGGCTTTTTCTTGAAAAATATAGCGCCAGCGGGATTCCAAAATTAGGATGAAGCCTCGCGAAGAGCCACTGACAAAATTTGTTTGCAAATACTTTCTTAATGAATTTATACCCGTGGTCGCCGGGACCGAGACCATCGCCATGTCCTATGTAAAAACGTTTGCCGTTGATTTCACGTGTTACAGGTTCCCGATAGATTACCGCTCCAATTTCATCCGGCAAATAGCCAAACACCCACATATCGTGGTTACCAGTAAAAAAGTGGAGCTTAATTCCTGAATCGCTCAGTTCGGCCAGTTTACCAAGGAGCCGAACATAACCTTTTGGAACAGCATGTTTGTACTCGAACCAAAAATCAAAAACATCACCCAACAAGTAAATTTCGGAAGCATCTTTTTTAACCACTTCCAGCCACCTCACTATCTTCCTTTCCCTCTCAAGACTTGATTTCCTATCAGGAACACCAAGGTGAAAGTCGGAAATAAAATAAATTTTTTCGTTGCCTATACTCATTGAAATTTCTGTATGAAGCTGTCGCGGATATTTGAAGGGGCTAATTTATTCAAATTAAATACAAACCTTACCTGCTGTGCATATTTCAGATCGAGGGTTTCGAGGTTTTTTTCGATATCTTTTGATTTAAACAAAGGGAAATATATCTCCAGTATTTCCCTGAATAACACCAGCGCGATTCCCCCATCGTACATCACTTTATTGTCGAGATCGGAGAAAATAGTGGAAATGCCCTCGTACGTTCCGATATCAAAAAACAGCTTTACAGGGAGTGGTGAAGGTACATCGGAAGTTAAATTCAGGGCCACGAGCCATTTGTTGGTGGAGCCAACGACAGCAGGAATTTTAAATCCCCCATCCCTGATCACAAACTGATTTAACCAAAGCCCGCGGTCATCGGTACGGCCGAAAAATATTTCATCGAATAAATAATCATCACTTCCAGTCCAGCTGCTCATGTGAAAATTGTGATTTCTTCCCTGCGGATTATTCTTCAACATGCCACCTGCAAAAAGCCGGATATCGAAACCTTTGCGCGACTTTTTATACGTGAACCTGTAATTCAGTTCGCCCGAAACTTTAGTATGTTCATGACTTAATTCCGCCCTGAGTCCAAATCTCCAGGGATCAATGGTTTTGTTGTTAATTAAATCATAGCGGAATTCATGATACCAAAGATCTGTTGTTGTGAAATTCCGGATAAATCCCCCTGTATCGGCCCTTTCGTAATGAACTTCATTCAAACCAAGAATTATATTTCTAAATGAAATATGATGTGAAACCGACGATAGTCCGGGAGATTTTCCTAAAGCAAATTGTACTGATGGCGCAAATTTTGAATAGAAAAATACCGGTGGTTCACCTTTGAAATTATTATCCGCGTAAGCGAACCTTTTCCCTTCGATGTTAAACCTGAATTCATTCACCACCGAGTGAGCCGGCCATATGGTGTACCTGATATTCGCAAGTCCTGCCGGTTCCGAATTTCTAAAATCATAAAACGGCACCAGTGAAAACTCAAACGGCTCAGGCAGCCAGTCGAGACTGGAAACATACAAACCTGCCATCCAGCCATTGTACCGGTTCCAGCCGGGCACAGGCAACACATACAGGTTTTCGGTTCCGGGTTTATCAGTAACCTGATGGAATGGACGTACCTGAATCAATGGCCAACGGTTAAAGATGCCGCGATGTTTATATCCATAATCGCTGGCTTTAAACAAATGGTGATAATGTTTATTGAGATAAAGCCGCGAATTGGGTGAGGATGGAAAATGGTACGTTGAATCGGGCGCGATGGAATCAATCCACATGGAAAAAGCGCTGTCACTTTCCACTTTAACCGGATAATTGGCAGGGCCATTATTCTTCAGCTTAAATGAATAACCCGGGTCTGTTTTTCGAAGGTTGGTAATGGCAGGATTAAAACCGCGGTTTGATTCAAGTAGGTGGTCAAAGAACCAACCGAGCTCTTTTTGTGACGTGTTATTAAAGACCCGCTTCATGTCATCAGGATATGGATGTTTGAACCTCCAGGTGTTGTAGTAATTCCTCATGGCCGCCATAAAAACTGAATCGCCGAGGTAGTCACGAAGAAATTCCAATGCAAGCTGGGTTCGTGTGTACATGACAGCACCGTAATTTAAATAGGTGAACTCGTCCGAAGGAGTATTTATGGGCTGATCGGCATTATTGAACGAGCTGAAACCATAAATTAATCCGCTTTTTTCCATTTCGCTCATTTCACTCATGCCCAACAGTGAGGATGCCCGGTTACTCCATGTGGCATTGCTGTTCCTGATTTTTGTTTCAAGATGCTGCTGTTTGTATTTTAATTCATAATATGAGGTAATACCCTCATCCATCCATCCGTGACGCCGTTCGTTGCTGGCCACGATACCATAGAACCAGTTGTGGCAAAGTTCATGAAACACTGTTGTTTCCAGCATTTCGGCCGATGTTGGCGTATTTATCACCGTTATCATGGGGTATTCCATACCTCCGCCTGCAGATATGGTGCCGTCGACTACAGTAAACGATTCGTAGGGATAAGAACCAACCTGCTCATCCATAAAGTAAATTCCGCGGCGGATATGATCAGGAACCTGCAGCCATAAATCGCTCTTTTTTTCCGTGAAAAACACCTGTGCTGTTACTTTCTTCCCATTACCGGGAATAATAAAATCAGATGTAACCAGGTTAAACTCTTTACTGGCGAACCAGGCAAAATCATGGATACTGTCCTGCCTGAATGTAAGCGTTTTAAAAATTCTCACGGTATTGACCGGTACGTCCCCCCTTCCCGGCATGTCGAGGCCCCTGGTTCTGCGTTCCAGGTCGCGAAGAAATTCTTTTTCATGTTCTTCCTGAAGAATTCCGGTGGCGGCCACCACATATTGTGAAGGAACTGTTATTTGAACTTCAAATGAACCGAATTCAGAGTAAAATTCACCATACGATAAATAGGGCATCGGATGCCAGCCCTTGCGATCGTAAACAGCAGGTTTGGGATACCATTGTGTGATGCAATAATGCTCACCGGTACGACCAAGCCTTGATATTTTAGCGGAAGGGATCTTAACCCTGAACGGGGTACTGATGCTAAGACTTTTCCCTGGCAGCAACCCGGCTGGCAGGCTAAGCCGGCAAACATCCTCATATTCGGGATGCCTGGTAATGGCAGCCGGAACATTGTTGATCATAAATGACAATGAGTCCATGTATCCGCGTTCCTTCGGGTCGGCGAAATAGAGCGACACGTCT
>CAZPKJ010000106.1:0-6095 GCA_964587075.1 uncultured Flavobacteriaceae bacterium
ATTGACCGGTATATTCATGAATTTTCCGGAAAATACCGGTCGCTTGATTTTGAAGGATCCAATGATGAACACCTGGCCCGTTTTTACCGCGGATTTGGATCGGAGGAATTTGTATATTTACACATTAAAAAAAATCAACTTCCGCCTCCATGGAGCTGGTTTAAGAATTAATCACTGTTAAATACAGTAATAAATTATGGTTAAAATTCTCTCGCAGAAGAATTCGGTAGTGAACCGGTTTATTTCCGAAATCCGTGATGCCGTTGTTCAGCAGGACAGGATGCGGTTCAGACGGAATCTTGAAAGAATAGGCGAGGTATGTGCCTATGAGATCAGTCAAACCATGCAATATGTTTCAAAAGAAACGGTAACACCGCTCGGAATTGCCAATACCATGGTTCCGGCCGAAGAGCCGGTGTTAGCCACTATATTAAGAGCCGGCTTACCGTTGCATCAGGGGTTACTGAATTATTTTGATCATGCCGATAATGCTTTCATTTCAGCTTACAGGAAACATCACAAAGATGGAAGTTTTGATATCCGGCTTGAATATGTGTCGTCACCTGAACTTAATAACCGGCTGGTCATTTTGTCGGATCCTATGCTTGCCACAGGTAAATCGATGGTTATGACTTACAAAGCCATTCTTGAGCAGGGAACACCATCGCACACCCATATTGTTGCTGCAGTGGCAAGCAACCAGGGGGTTGATTATGTCAGAAAAAATCTTCCCCTTGGTATCACACTATGGGTAGGCGCGGTTGATGAAGAGTTAACAGCTCAATCCTATATTGTTCCCGGCTTAGGTGACGCCGGCGATTTGGCCTTCGGCAGCAAAAGCTGAGGGCACTTTGAAAATCTGAGATTATTTTTTCCTATAACGTTATACCGAACGATTGAGCGAATTCGTTAAAATATTACTTATTATTTTACTTAGTAGTGTAAAGTTTGTAGCCGGCCCCCCGTTTGCATACTTCGATGAAAGGTATGATTTCACATTTTTTGAAACCGTGCTTTATTGTGTTATCGGCGGAATGCTCGGGGTCTGGGTATTTACATTTTTTAGTCTCGAAATTCAATTGATATATCACTGGGTAAAACGACAGTTGAAAAAGGCGATTCCCAAAAAGGACCTGTTCAGTAATCCCAAATCAACCGCGGGTGACATCAGGATACATTACGAGTTGGTTAGCCCTGAACAAAAAAATAAAAAAATATTCAGTGCCCGGTCACGAAAGTTTGTACGGTTGTGGCGAAAGTACGGCCTTATTGGAGTCGCTTTCCTTACACCGGTTATCATTTCTATTCCAATTGGTACAATCCTGGTAAATGCATTTGAGGATAATAAAAAGAAGATTTTTATTTATATGTTCTTTTCCATTTTGTTTTGGTCGGTTTTATTGACTTCCATATTTGAATTGCTGCATGTAGTAAATATCCCTGAACTTAAAAGCCGCCTGTTTGGATGAGGAAGTATAAATCTGTTTTTTTCGACCTGGATCATACATTATGGGATTTTGAAAAGAATTCCATCGAAACACTCGAAGAGTTGTACGACCTCCACAACTTAGAGCAGCATGGTGTATCGGGTAAGTCCGATTTTATCCGGGAATATACCAGTGTTAATAAAAGTATGTGGGATCAGTATCACCGCAATGAAATAAACAAGGAAACACTTCGTGCGGGACGATTTAACCGGACATTAAATACATTTAACATTTCCAATATGGAATTGTCGGAAATCCTGGCATCTCAATATCTCGAACGGTGTCCCGAAAAACGGAATCTTTTTCCTGGTACCATTCAAACGCTCGAACAACTTGGTGAAAGATACAATCTGCATATCATTACCAATGGATTTAAAGAAGTTCAGTACCGAAAAATAAAAAACTCAGGTCTGAATATATTTTTTAAGGAGGTTCATATTTCGGAAGAGATTGGGTTTAAAAAGCCACAGCCTGAAATTTTTCATTATGCAGTAAAGCAATCAGGCAGCCTGATGCACGAATGCATAATGATTGGCGATAACATTGAAACGGATATAGAAGGTGCTATACAGGCAGGCATCGATCATATTTACTTTAATCCCGAAAACCAGCCGGTGCCGGAATATATTCAAAAGGTTGTTCAAACAATACCGGATTTACTGACGCTGCTTTAACCCCAATCCTAAAAAAAAATCCCGGCATTGGGCCGGGACTTTTTTGCAAGCGGTGTAATTTTAAGGGTTAATTTATAATTATTGATACTTGTAATGGCTTATTCTTCGGTTTTTGCATGGTGACTGCATTTGGCATTTTTTGCAGATGCTTCACTACAGCAGGCTTTCATTTCGGCACTGGCAGTTGATTTTCCTTTTCCTTTTTTAGAAGAGCAACATGCTTTTGCAGCATTGCCGCACGACTTTTTCTGAACAGTTTCGGAATTCGATTCAGCCTGAGGTGCATCGGCATCGGCCTGAGGCGCCATCAATTCATTGGTACTCTTAACAACAGTTGTGGCATTTTCGCTTTGACCGTCCGACTGAGCGAAGGCTGCTACCGTAAAACTAAAGGAGATGGCAATAAGAAACAATAATTTTTTCATAGATTTTTAAGATTTAAGGAAATGTTACGCAAGTATAGGTGATTTTGTTGTGTTTGTCAAATAAATACTGGCAATTATCGGGCCAATCATACTCTGTTTACTCAGAATGTTACTTTTGTAGTGACCTTTAGAAAGAAACTTGACCCTCATTGAAAATATTAAAGTAGCGCTTGGTTCGGTACGGGCGCAGCTGCTCCGCACCGTTTTAACAGCCCTTATCATTGCTATAGGCATAATGGCCCTGGTAGGGATTCTCACTGCCATTGATGCTATTGAGAAGTCCATTTCCAGCAACTTTTCCAGTATGGGTTCCAATACGTTTACCATCCGGAACTCGGGCCTGGGCATTAGAATCGGAAAGGATGGAAAAAGGCCTAAAAGATATAAGGCGATATCTTATTACGAGGCAACCCGGTTTAAGGAGAAGTTTCTGTTTCCTGCTTCGGTTTCGGTTTCAACCATTGCAACGGGGATAGGGGTACTGAAGTTCAGGAATATTGAATCGAACCCTAATGTACTGGTTGTGGGAACGGATGAAAACTACCTTTCAACCAGCGGATATAGTATTCAGAGTGGCCGAAATTTTTCATTAACCGAACTGGAGGCAGCCTCCAATGTGGTGATTTTGGGCAGCGAAATGGCTAAAACACTTTTTAAAACCGGCGAAGATCCGCTGGAACAGGTAATTAATATAGGGAATCAAAAATTCAGGGTCATTGCCATACTGAAGGAAAAAGGCTCCAGTATGTCGTTTGGAGGCGACAAAGTTTGTTTTATCCCATTGTTGTATGTCCGTCAAAAATATGGTGACCAAAGCAGGAGCTATACGGTGTCGGTTAAAGTACCCGATATTGCTTTGCTGGAAACGGCACAGGGAGAAAGTACCGGTTTATTCAGAACCATCCGCAACGACCGTGTAGGAGAGGAGAGCTCATTTGAAATAGTAAAAAGCGATAGTCTGGCCAACATTTTAATTGATCAGCTAAAGTATGTTACCATTGCTGCCACGCTTATAGGCGTCATTACCCTGCTCGGAGCAGCCATCGGACTCATGAATATTATGCTGGTAAGTGTAACCGAACGAACCCGCGAGATTGGTATCAGGAAGTCGATGGGGGCTTCACAGGCTAATATCAGAAGGCAGTTTCTGGTAGAGGCAGTAGTTATTTGTCAGCTGGGCGGGATAGCCGGCATTATTTTGGGTGTTAGTATGGGAAACTTGATCGGGCTTACTTTTGAAGCAGGTTTTATCGTTCCCTGGAAATGGATATTTTCAGGCATCGTTGTCTGTTTCATTGTCGGAGTACTTTCGGGGATTTATACTGCCATAAAAGCAGCACGGCTCGACCCTATTGATGCGCTTCGGTATGAATAATTCAACCGGAATCTATTTATTCTATTACTAATCAGTTATTTAAGAATCTTTTTGGGGGCTGTTAACAGATTACCCACTGTTGCTAAAGTTTTTTCGGCCTGGTTGTATCAAATGGGAATAATTTGTACATTTGCCGTCCCTAAAAGAGGGGTATAAACTAACTAAAAGATACAGCATGTCAAAGCAGTATGAAACCGTTGTGATCCTGAATCCTGTGTTATCACAAGACCAGGTGGCCGAAACGGTTGAAAAATTCAAAAAAATCCTTACCGATAGCGGTGCCGAAATTGTTTTTGAAAACAATTGGGGATTAAGAAAACTGGCTTATCCGATCCAGAAGAAAAATACCGGGTTCTATTACCTGACCGAGTTTAAGTCGGACGGTGCCATCATTGATAAACTGGAACTGGAGTACAAGCGTGACGAGCGCGTGATGCGTTTCCTGACAGTTGCTTTAGATAAGCACGCGGTGATTTATAACGAGAAGAAGCGTAAAAACGCAGCTATCAAAAAGAAGGAAGAAGCAGAATCTGTAAATCAAAACTGAAGGAATCATGGCTAATAACGAAGTAAGATATCTCAATCCTCCTGCCGTTGAGGTGAATAAGAAAAAATATTGCAGGTTCAAAAAATTAGGCATAAAGTATATCGACTATAAGGATGCTACTTTTTTTACCAAGTTCGTAAATGAACAAGGTAAAGTATTGCCCCGTCGCCTTACCGGTACATCTCTTAAGTTTCAGAGAAAAGTATCTACCGCAGTAAAGCGTGCCCGTCACCTTGCCCTGATGCCTTATGTTACTGATCTATTAAAATAAGGGAGCTATCACCATGGAAATAATTCTCAAAGAAGACATAAAAAATCTGGGTTACGCCCATGATATTGTAAAAGTGCGCAACGGTTACGGCCTTAATTACCTTATCCCGAGAGGGCTTGCCGTACTCGCTAACGATACAAACAAAAAAATAAATGAAGAGGTAATCCGTCAGCGCGGCCATAAAATCGCCAAACTGAAAATGGATGCTGAAAAAGTTAAATCTGCCATTGAAAATGTAGTGCTTACCATTCCCGCCAAGGTTGGAGAAAATGGTAAACTGTTCGGCTCTGTAACATCGCAACAACTTGCCGATGTACTTAAACGGATGGGCCATGAAATTGAGAAGCGTCACATTTCAATGAAAGAAGATCATATAAAGTCTGTCGGAACTTACACCGCCGAAGTGCAACTTCACCGCGATGTTGTTGTACCGGTAACTTTTGAAGTTGTTGCCGGATAATCATTACCGGTATATTAATTGAAATTGGCAGCGCATCCACTAGGCGTTGCCTTTTCTTTTTAGTTCCATAGCTGTAAACAGACTGAAATTAACGATTTAAAAATTCGATTACCCCATGGCTAATACAAGCGATATTCATGTCGGATCCGTTATCCGGTTTAACGGTGAACTTTGTCAGATTGTTGAATACCAACACCGGACACCCGGAAACCTGAGGGCCTTTTATCAGGCTAAAATGAGAAACCTTAAAACCGGTAAATCGGCCGAATACAGATTCCGTTCCGGTGAAGAAGTAGAAGTGGCACGTGTTGAGTACCGTGAATTGCAATATATTTATAAGGAAGGCGAAAACCTGGTTTGTATGGATAACGACACTTTTGAGCAGGTATATATTCCTGAAGAGTTGTTTGGTGATTCAGCGAGGTTTCTCAAAGAAGGAATGATTGTTAAAGTTGCCTTTGAGCAGGATAATGCGATACTGGCTGAGCCTCCCATTTTTGTGGAATTGGAAATTACATACACCGAACCCGGTGTAAAAGGCGATACAGCTACCAACACGCTCAAGCCAGCAACTCTCGAAACAGGTGCCATTATCAATGTACCGTTGTTTGTCGATCAGGGTGAAAAAATAAAAGTTGATACACGCACTTCGTCGTATGTTGAAAGGGTGAAATAATGCGGTATTCCGAAAAGTAAAAGAGCGGGGATTGAATTTCAATCCCCGCTCTTTTTTATTATTAACTGATTATATACAACTCAGGCAAGTACTTTCTTTTGCTGGCGTTTTCGTTCGTTTTCATCGAGATGAATCTTCCGTATTCTGATCGATTTCGGGGTTAGTTCAACATACTCATCC
>CAZPKJ010000106.1:6105-7666 GCA_964587075.1 uncultured Flavobacteriaceae bacterium
GGATCTGCTGAAGTTGATTTGTCAAATGCAACATCTTCAAGCGAAAAATTTATTTTTGGAGTGATTCGTACATTGTCATCACTTCCAGCCGCCCTGAAGTTGGTCAGCTGTTTCGCCCTTGTTACGTTAATTACCAGGTCGCCCGGACGAATATGTTCTCCTATAACCTGGCCCGCATAAACTTCTTCAGCCGGGCTGATAAAAAACGATCCACGGTCCTGCATTTTGTCGATGGAATATGCGGTCGACGCCCCCTTATCCATACTTATAAGCACACCATTGATCCTTCCGGGGATATTTCCTTTCCAGGGTTCATAGGCTCTGAACCGGTGGGCCATAATGGCTTCTCCGGCCGTAGCAGTGAGAACCTGGTTACGCAGTCCAATAAGACCCCTTGCGGGGATGTCGAACTCGAGATGCTGAAGATCTCCTTTGGGTTCCATAATTAAAAGCTCACCTCTTCGTTGGGTGACCAGTTCAATCACTTTTCCTGAAACTTCAGCAGGCGTATCAATGGTGAGAGTTTCCATGGGCTCACACTTGCGCCCGTCGATCTCCTTTATAATTACTTGTGGCTGACCAATTTGCAATTCATATCCCTCACGACGCATCGTTTCAATAAGTATCGATAAGTGCAGAATACCACGTCCATATACCAGGTATGAATCCGGTGAACCGGTTTCTTCAACTTTTAATGCCAGATTTTTTTCAAGCTCCTTGTACAGGCGGTCACGTAAGTGCCGGGAGGTAACAAATTTACCCTCCTTACCAAAAAACGGTGAATTGTTGATGGTAAATAACATGTTCATGGTAGGTTCATCAACAGCTACAGGTTGTAAAGCCTCCGGTTTTTCTATATCGGCAACCGTGTCACCAATTTCGAAATTTTCAAGTCCAACAATTGCACAAATATCTCCGGCAGGAACTTCAGTGGCTTTAATACGACCGAGTCCCTCAAATGTCATTAACTCTTTGATTCGTGATTTGATGATGGCGCCATCTTTTTTCATCAGGGAAACCTGCATGTTTTCTTTCAGGGTTCCACGATACACACGTCCTATGGCAATACGTCCTACAAATGAGGAGTAATCAAGTGATGTAATAAGCATTTGAGGAGTTCCTTCACGGAAAGGCGCCGGGGGTACATAATCCACTATAACGTCGAGTAACGAAGTAATATTTTCGGTTGGTTGTTTCCAGTCGTCCGACATCCACCCATGTTTCGATGACCCATACACCGTAGGAAAATTCAACTGCTCTTCGGTGGCATCAAGATTAAAGAACAAATCAAAAACTTTTTCATGAACTTCATCGGGACGGCAGTTTTCCTTGTCTACTTTATTGATGACCAGAATCGGTTTCAATCCGGCGTTCAATGCCTTTTGAAGTACAAATCTGGTTTGAGGCATAGGGCCGTCTGTAGCAGCAACTACTAGGATCGCCCAATCCATTTGTGCAGCCCCGGTTATCATGTTTTTTACATAGTCTGCATGACCTGGACAGTCTACGTGGGCATAGTGCCGTTTAGCCGTCTGGTACTCTATGTGGGAAGTATTGATGG
>CAZPKJ010000106.1:7676-10551 GCA_964587075.1 uncultured Flavobacteriaceae bacterium
ACCAGCAGCAATACGCCATCGGCCATGGTAAGTACCCTTTCAACCTCTCCACCAAAATCGGCGTGGCCAGGCGTATCAATAATATTAATCTTAACCCCTTTGTAATTTACTGAAACGTTTTTTGCAACTATGGTTATTCCCCGCTCACGTTCCAGGTCATTATTGTCAAGAATCAATTCACCCATATGCTGGTTGTCGCGGAACAAATGTGATTGATGTAATATTTTATCAACCAGTGTTGTTTTACCGTGGTCAACGTGTGCGATAATGGCAATGTTCCTGATATTCTTCATGTTAACGATACTCCTTATTTTGAGGGTGCAAAGGTAGGTTAATTATTGGTAGCATGATGTGTTTAGCTGCTGCACGCCCTGAATTTTTCAAACTGGTTTTGGTTGTCCCATTTACTTTTTTTCATTGGTTTAAAACTTTTCGGGAATTCATATTGTTTAACAATTTATACAAATAATTAAACAAAATACAAAAACCTATGAAAAAACCAAGTTTGAAAACCAACCGCTACCGCAAGTTAATGGCTTATGTACTGGTACTTCCATTAGCCTTGTCAATTACTTCCTGCAAAGATGACGATGATAACAATCCGGCGCCTGTACCCACTTACGGCAGAATTGCTGTTACCCATGCCTCGCCGGATGCTCCGGGAGTTGATTTGCTGGTCGACAACGTTAAGCTGAATACAGCTGCCCTGAATTTTCCCGCCTCAACGCCCTATATTACTGTTGTATCCGGAACAAGAAATGTTAAAGTGAATGTTTCAGGAACAACTACGACAGTGATCAATGCCGACCTCCTTGTAAATACAGGAAAGAACTATTCGGTGTTTGCCGTTGATGCGGTATCAAACATTGGTGCATTGGTTATAGAAGACAACCTGGCAGCACCTGCCTCGGGCAAAGCACATGTCCGTTTTATCCACCTTTCGCCCGACGCGCCCGCAGTGGATGTGGCAGTTGATGGGGGTGCTGTTGTGTTTGGCGATTATATGTTCAGGGAGTACAGCGCTTTCACGCCTCTCGATGCGGGTACTTATGATCTTGAAGTACGTGTAGCCGGAACATCCAGTGTAGCCCTCGATCTGGATCCAATTACCTTACAGGCGGGAAAAATATATACGGTGTTTGCCAAAGGGTTTTTATCAGGCAGCGGAGAGCAGGCTCTGGGAGCACAAATTATTTCCAATAACTAAACAGCAGATTTTGCCCAATCGGTTATGTCCTGCCCGGTAAGGCGGGACTTTTTCATTTTTAGGATGGTGTTGCTAATGAATCGTTACTTTTGTGTGATAATTATTACCATGAAATTTGATTCTGCGATAAGCTTGAATGAGTTGGCACTACTTACCGGAGCCACCGTTAAAGGTGAAGGAAAATCGGTTGTTACCGGTATAAATGAAATTCATATGGTAGGGGAGGGAGATATTACATTTGTGGATCACCCCAAATATTACGACAAGGCCCTGGCCTCTGCTGCTACTTTTATCATTATCAATAAGGATGTACCATGCCCCGATGGCAAGTCGTTACTCATTTCGGATGATCCTTTCAGGGATTATGTAAAAATTGTAAAAAAGTTCCGCCCTTTTGAAGCTGGCAACAGTTCAATTTCCTCCAGTGCCACTATCGGTGAAGGGACTATTATACAGCCGGGGGCCTTTGTTGGCAACCATGTTCATATTGGAAAAAATTGCATCATCCACTCAGGTGTTTCCATCAACAACTATTGCAAAGTCGGAAACAATGTAATCATACATGCCAATACCGTTATTGGTTCCGATGCTTTTTATTTTAAGAAACGTCCGGGATTTTACGATAAAATGGAGTCCTGTGGCAGGGTTATTATTGAAGATGATGTAGAATTGGGAGCGTGTTGTACGATCGATCGCGGAGTTTCAGGCGATACGGTGATTGGTGCCGGCACCAAGTTCGACAACCAGGTGCATATCGGGCATGACACTGTTATTGGAAAGAATTGTCTTTTCGCCGCCCAGGTGGGTGTTGCCGGAGTAGTAACGGTTGAGGATGATGTAATTTTATGGGGTCAGGTAGGAGTGCAAAAGGACCTGGTAATAGGTAAAGGAGCCGTGGTTCTGGGACAGTCGGGAATACCGAAATCACTAAAAGGTGGCATTACCTATTTCGGTAGCCCGGTAAGGGAGGCACGTGAAAAAATGAAAGAACTGGCAATGATCAAGCGATTACCCGAAATGATTCAAATCCTGGAAAAGTAAAACTATTATCGTGCAGGCAGGCGCCAAACATAAACCTGAAACGGAACTGGAGTTAAAAAAGCTCCAGTTACACTGGTTACTTCAAATTACCAAAGCGATAAACTACAATTTACCGGTCTCGAGTTTATTTGAAATTTATGCAACTGTTTTAAGAGACCATTTAAAAATTCAGCAATTTTTATTGTTTGTGAATGAAGGATCGTGGCTGGTCAGGGCATCATCCGGTTTAACCGGCGAAATAAATGTTGATGATACGGGTAGTATATTGCGGGATATTTCCCGTTTTTCGGAGGGAGCAGACCACGGAACTTCGTGGCTTAAACAATTTGAAACCATCATTCCGGTTTATCATAAAGACAACATTCTTGCCTATGCTCTTATCGGCGGTTTAAATGAATCGGGGTTCCCTTCGCGTAACGAAATTGTTACCTATATACACACCATTACCAATGTAATAGTTGTTGCCATCGAAAACAAACGTCTTGCCAAAGAATCAATCAGGCAGGCCGCTCTTGAACGTGAACTGGAGCTTGCCGCGCAAATGCAGTCAATGTTATTTCCTGCCAGCCTGGTAACACATTCATTCCTCGATATTGCTGCTACCTACATTCCTCACCAGTCGGTAGG
>CAZPKJ010000107.1:0-10550 GCA_964587075.1 uncultured Flavobacteriaceae bacterium
AGATACAAACACGGCAATTGTTGTAAGGATTAATATGCTCTTTACCTTACCTTGCCCGGTAAATTCTGTATAATTACGTGCCGGAATCACTAATTTTGAAATTATCTGAAATATCCCCTTTATTTGAATTAATATGAATGCCTTTTTGAAAATGTGCATGGTTTTTTTGATTTTAACCGGTTCTGTTATTACAGTTTCCGCACAGGAAATAACCATGGAAGAAACACTTGCTTACATAAACAAAAAGTTCGGTCAAACCTGCCAGATTGATGTGTTGAGGGGGGTGCTTACAGCCCGGTATTTTGATGGACCGGAAGTTATACGGGAGGACCAGGTGCTATGTAAGTCATTAAACCTCAGCTCGATGTATTATGATAAAGGAAGCCGTATTTTTGCCATTGATTGCACTGGAAATTCAAAATGTGTCGACCGCCAGCTTTTTGTCCGTAAAATCCAGCGCGACTACAACCGGATTTCGTTTCCGGTGGTACTCGACCCCAAAGGCGAACAGGCCATGAAAAAGGCCATGACCCATATGATCCGGTTAGTACTGGAACCAAAGTATTCGAGTTCGGAACCCTTTGAATGATATCCTTATGAATCCATTAAAAAATATAATCCTTACATTAACCTGTGTTTTCCTGTTTCCGGTGTTGTCGGCCGCACAGGATTCAACAGCCGCCGACTATTTCAACAAAGGGGAATATTATTACCGCAATTTCGAACATGCTCAGGCCGTTACTTACTACAACCGGGTTATTGAGCTCGAACCAGGCCATATCAACGCGCTGCTCCAGCGTGGATTCTGCCGGAACATCCTGAAAGATTATGAGGGTGCCATAGCCGACTTCTCCGAAGTTATTATACTGAATCCACAACATAAATGGGCCTATGTTTCTAGAGGCAGTGCCCTGAATAAAACAGGAAAGTACTCCGAAGCCATCAGCGACTTTAATAAAGCACTCGAACTCGACCCGAGGGATCAGGAAGCATATAACAACCGGGGATTCGCTAAAAAACTCTCCGGCGACAAAGAGGGGGCGTGCGACGACTGGAATACCTCCAGGAAACTGGGTAACGACGAAGCTAAGATTATTCTGAAAAATAATTACTGTAAATAATTGTTCCGAAAATATTTCCATTACGAAAAAATCATGATGAACAAACTCTTAATAATTATCTCCCTGTTACTGGTTAATCCCGGAGCTGTTCCATCATTTGGCGATAAAAATCAGGAAAACGCCGAATGCCTTAAAAAATCAAGTTCCGAATGGGGAAGCAAGTGCGGATCATGCTACAACTCCTCAAAAAGTTATCGTATAAACCTGAAAAATGTTTGCGAAGTTAATATTGATGTAAAGGTAGCCGTACAGGAGAAAACCAGCCGTTGGCGTACCTTTTCGCAAAACAACCTGGCACCCGGCGATACCATAAGCGCTTACGCTTGCGAAGGCACCGGGAAGTATGTTTTTTGGAGCAAGCATGCCGGTGATAAAACCGTTGTTTTCCCAACCGACGAAGAAATAGAAATAGAATTCGCACAGGGCAAAAAATAGGTTTTAACGGATGTCGACCTGCTCGCCCTTTTCGGGGATGTAAATATTTTGAAAGCCCGACGACATGAGTTTTTCCTTAAAGTTCAGCATCACTTCATAATCGCCATGAACTAAGAAAATTTGTTTTACTTTTTCCTTATTCTGGCACGACAGGTACTCAATCATTTCTTCACTGTCGGCATGAGCCGAGTACGCGCCAATAGTTTCAATCCGGGCTTTAACTTTATACTCTTCGCCATAAATCCGT
Organism: uncultured Flavobacteriaceae bacterium; assembly: GCA_964587075.1. Taxonomy (GTDB): domain Bacteria; phylum Bacteroidota; class Bacteroidia; order AKYH767-A; family OLB10; genus CAZPKJ01. The sequence goes on from CAZPKJ010000107.1 coordinate 1,804, forward strand.
ACGACTTTATCACCCGAAATCAACCGGCCGCCAAGGCTTGATGGTGTACAATAACCTACCATGAGAATAGTATTGGCCGGATTGGTGATATTATTTTTAATATGATGTTTCACCCGGCCCGCTTCGGCCATACCCGACGACGAAATGATGATACAGGGTTCATCCAGATGGTTCAGTTCCTTGGATTCTTTCACATCGGTTATGTACTTGAGATTTCTGAAATAAAATGGCTTTTGATCACCCTTTTTCATATACTCACGTAATCGTTCGTTATAACATTCAATGTGCTTTTCCACAACACGCGTGGTTTGCACCGAAAGGGGGCTGTCGACAAAAACTTTAATCGCGGGAAGCTTGCCGGCATGTTCCATCCTGTCGAGCGCATATACAAGTTCCTGTGTACGGTCGAGGCTGAATGCCGGTATAATTAATTTTCCTTTATTCAATACGCATGTCTCCACTACGGTGCGCAGTAATCTTGCTTCGGCACCTGTTATCTCTTCGTGAATACGGTCGCCGTAGGTGGATTCACAAATTATGTAGTCGGCCTGCGGAAAAGGCTCCGGATGTTTTAAAATCTGGTCGCCGGGTCTTCCTATATCGGCGGTAAAACATAAGCGTGTTTCATGGCCGCCTTCATTAATGACCAGATTAACGGCAGCACTGCCAAGAACATGGCCCGAATCGGTGAATATGAACTTTATTTCATCTGTAATTTTTTTCCACGTTTGATAGGGTACCTCTTCAAACATGCTCAGCGATTTCTCGGTATCCTCCATTTCATACAGGGGTTCAAGTCTCGGCATCCGTTTACTCTTACGGCGCTTGTTAATGTAAGCAACCTCCGACTCCTGTATCACGGCGCTGTCGCGAAGCATCAGTCCGCATAAATCATAAGTTGCGGGAGTACATAATATTTTTCCGGTGAATCCTTCTTTTACAATGCGCGGAATAAGACCCGAATGATCGATATGCGCATGGCTTAAAATGATATAATCGATAGCTGCCGGATCAAAACCCAGATGACGGTTCAGTTCATCGGCTTCGGCACCCATTCCCTGAAACATACCGCAGTCGAGAAGCACCCTGGTCCCCGATCGCGTGGTAATAAGATGTTTGCTGCCGGTAACTGTCCGGGCGGCGCCATGAAATGTTATATTCATAAAAAACGTAAATAATTAATACAAAGGTAAGCAGCATGGTTCAAAAATTATTTCTCCATTGACGGAAGTCGGGGTTAACCATGCTGCGACAAAAATAATGATTAATTTCGCCCTGTACCGGCCATGGAGTTATAATATCATGTGTTGAGTGATTATTGTTAACACGGGCAATTATATAATAGGTCAAAATGATGTTAGGAGTACATTGTTCCGTATCGGGCGGCCTCGAAAACGCTTTTACCGAAGCGGCCAGTTTGAATATCGATACGATGCAGATTTTCACCCGTAACCAGCGGCAATGGAAAGCTAAACCAGTTTCCGGTGATGAACAATCGGCATTTAAAAAATCATTCGGTGCTTCTCAAATCGGTGTTGCATTCTCGCATTGTTCATACCTTATTAACCTGGCCGCCGAAAATGATGAAATTCGTGAAAAGTCGGTCAACGCACTCTCCGACGAAGTTGAGCGGTGTACCCAGCTCGGGCTTGCCTGGTGCATTTTACATCCCGGAGCAGCGGGTTCACAGGATTTTGAAACTGCCATGGATAAAATCGCTGAAGGCATAAACGAAGTTTATAAACGCAATGAGGGTACCACGGTAATGGTACTGCTCGAAAATACTGCCGGTCAGGGTACCAGCGTTGGCGGGTCGTTTGAGAACCTGGCGCAAATTCGAAAAAAAATAAAATCACGGTTAATTGGATATTGCTTCGATACCTGCCATGCCTATGCGGCGGGTTACGATATCCGTACTGAATCAGGTTGCCATGATACTTTCAAAAAGTTCGACACATTACTTGGATTGGATAACCTGAAAGTTTTTCACCTCAACGACAGTAAAGGTGAACTGGGGTCACACCTCGACCGTCATGAAAATATTGGCAAAGGCAAGCTGGGGCTTGAACCATTCCGTTATATCATGAATGAATTTAAGGAAACCGCGAAAGTTATTGAAACTCCCAAGGAGGGCGACTGGGATACCGTTAATCTGAAATTGCTTCGTTCACTTGTAAAATAAATTTAGCTATGAATATACCCGGCATGTTAGGTAAATTACAGGATCTTAAAAAATCGATGGACGAAATAAAATCCCGCCTCGATTCGGTTTCGGTTGAAGGGGCGTCGGGCGACAAAAATGTAAATGTGCGTATGACTGCCAACCGAAAGGTTACGCACATATCCATTGACGAATCGCTGCTGAACCCATCCCGCAAAGGAGAACTTGAAGAATTGCTTGTTGTGGCTTGCAACCAGGCCATTGAATCGGCAAATAAAGTTTCGGAAGCCGAAATGAGCGCTGCGGGGAAAGGACTTTTACCCGGTATACCGGGATTGTTTTGACTTACATCACAATTTCAAGGCCGTCGTAAGCACATGAAATATGTTCCGGTAAGCTGGCGTTCACTTCAATGTGTAATCCCATCTGATGCGAAATATGTGTCAGGTATGCCCTATCGGGATTTATCTCTTCAATAATTTCAATGGCTTCGTTTACCGAAAAATGAGATACATGTTTTTCACGTCTCAGTGCATTTATCACCAGTATTTTCGAACCTTTTATTAATTGCATGGCTTTAACAGGAATGCTGTTTGCGTCGGTGATATAGGTAAAATCACCGATCCGAAATCCAAGAACCGGTAAGCGGTAATGCAAAACCTCAACGGGAATTAAACGAATATCGCCCACCATAAAAGGAACATTCGAAATAGTATGAACCGTTACTTCGGGAACTCCGGGATATTTCAGATCTTCAAAAACGTATGGAAATTCACGTCGTAAGGCCACCTGAACATTTTCGGTAGCATAAATATCAACCTTTTGCCGGTGAATATAATTAAAGGCCCGTATATCATCCATACCGGCAATATGATCTTTGTGTTCATGGGTAAAAACCAGACCGTCGAGCTTTTTTACTCCTGCCCGCAACATCTGCTGCCTGAAATCGGGACCCGAATCAATAACCACCGTGGTAGTTTCGGTTTCAACCAGTATCGAAGAACGCAGCCGTTTGTCCTTTTCGTTTGCCGATAAACACACCCGGCAGGTACAGGCAATCACCGGAACACCCTGCGAGGTACCCGAACCGAGAAAAGTAATCTTCACCCGTTAGGCTCCTCCACGTTTTGTTCGGCAGGCAACGACTTCATAAGTGCTTCAAGCTGTTCCCCTCCCGCTTCACCGCGTGCATGCAACATTTTTAATATTTCCACCATGGTACTGATACGCGATTCCATTGCGGCGAATTTATTTATCATCACCATTTTCCGGTCTTCCATAATACAAAAGCCCGACCTGAAATTACCCCTTTCAAATCGTACCTTATATCCGTTCTCTTCAAATATATCTTCCAGTTTTTTTAAAAATTGCGGCGTGTATTTTATCATCTGGGCTACTTTAATTTACGAAAGGCAAATTTAGTCTATTTTGAAATGATGCCACAGTACCTGGGGTCAAAACATGAAGCCTTTGGCAAAATATTCATAAACAAATTCTTATATCATTGAGTGAAAGCATAATTCTCAAACATCAGGTTTTGATGAATCAATTTTTATCTTTTCCTTTGCACCTTATTAAAAAAGGGGGATTTGTCGTTTTGGTTAGCCTTAACCCTTTAGAAAACAATATCTTAGATGAAAATCGGAATTCCTAAAGAAACAAAAGAGCGTGAAACCCGGGTGGCACTTTCGCCCGAAGTGGTTAAAAGCCTCACAGCCGCGGGTTATCATATTACCATTGAAAAAAATGCCGGTACATCGTCCTATTTTCCCGATAGCGCTTTCGCGGATGCGGGAGCAGGCATTGAATCTGATCCGGTTAAAATATATTCGCAATCGGATATAGTCCTCATGGTGAATGCACCGGGTCCGGCTGAAATTGCACGGATGAAACGTGGCGCCGTGTTGATTTCATTCATGTGGGCAGCAGTAAATCCGTCGCTGGTGGATGCCCTGGTTAAAGCCGGAGTAACTGCCTTTTCGGTGGATGCTATTCCCCGAATTTCGCGTGCACAAAAAATGGATGCCCTGAGTTCGCAGAGCAACCTCGCCGGATACAAAACGGTACTGCTTGGCGCCAATGCACTGGGCAAAATTTTTCCTCTTATGATGACAGCTGCAGGCACTATTAAACCGTGTAAAGTAGTTATTATGGGTGCCGGAGTGGCTGGCCTGCAAGCTGTGGCCACTGCCAAACGGCTTGGTGCTATTGTTTTGGTATCCGACATACGCCCCGAAACCAAAGAGCAGGTTGAATCGCTGGGCGGAAAATTTATTGAAGTAAAAACCGACGATGCCGTGAAAACCGCCGGTGGTTACGTAACTAATGTATCGGATGAATTTTTAAAGAAGCAACAGGAACTCATTTTCAAACATGTTTCAGAAGCCGACCTTGTTATTACTACAGCGCTCATCCCCGGCAAAAAAGCTCCTGTGCTTATTACAGAAGATATGGTAAAAAATATGCGCATGGGTTCGGTCATTGTAGACATGGCAGTTGAGCAGGGCGGAAATTGCCCGCTGAGCGAAATGAATAAAACTGTTGTCAAACACGGTGTAACCATTATCGGCGAGTCGAACCTGCCGGGTCTGCTGCCTCTCAACGCCAGTGAACTCTACGCCAGAAATATTCAGTCGTTCCTTTCACACCTGGCTACCAGGGATGGGTTCAAACTCGAACTCGACGAGGAAATAACCAAAGGTTCCATCATCACCCACGAGGGAAAAATCATGCAACCCTATCTCACTAAAAACAGTGCAGCACCTGCTGTATAATTTAAATCAATAAAAAAATGGAAGTAGTTCTTGAGTTCATCGGCTCCAATAAAGAGATTATTTATTTTATAATTCTTGCAGTGTTTGTAGGAATTGAAGTCATTGGACGTGTTCCAACCGTACTGCATACACCCCTTATGAGCGGAGCGAATGCCATTCACGGTGTAGTAATAGTTGGTGCCATCATTGTTATGCTTGACTCCGATCCTGCCAACTACGGCGCGCTTGCCCTCGGTTTTCTGGCAGTTGTTTTAGGAACCCTGAATGTGGTTGGCGGATTTGTAGTTACCGACCGTATGCTGGAAATGTTCAAGAAAAAAAAGTAACCACTGAGTAAAAAAGGTAATGTCTTTTTAACAATCAACAATTAATTTATGATTCAAAATTTACTCGAAATAAGTTATCTCATCGCGTCGGTGACTTTTATAACCGGGCTTAAAATGATGAGTAACGCGGCAACGGCACGTAAGGGCAACCTTATTGCAGCGGCAGGTATGGGAATTGCCATTGCAGGAACCATTTTTTTGTATGAGCATGAGGGACTCACCTCACGTGAGCCGCTCAAACTTACATTGATATTTATTGCTATCGCGTTAGGTACCGTTATAGGATGGATGACAGCCAAGCAGGTTAAGATGACTAAAATGCCCGAACTTGTTTCCATGTTTAACGGTATGGGTGGCGCCTGTGCCGCACTGATCGGATTGATGGAATTCAGACATAATGTGGGAGAAACAGGGCCGGTGCTGGCCGTTATTTCAGGAATGGTAATAGGCAGTGTTTCCTTTTCGGGAAGTGTTATTGCTTTCCTGAAACTAAACGGAACGCTGAATAAGCCGCTGCGCCTGCCATCGTATAACATCATAAATACTATACTGCTGGCAGGTATAGTTTTATTCGCCGGTTATATGATTCTGAGCGGAACAGGCAGCATGCCATTTTTATACCTGTTGTTCGTTGCATCACTCGTGTATGGTATCATGTTTGTTTTTCCTATAGGCGGAGCCGATATGCCGGTAGTAATATCACTGCTAAACTCATTCACCGGGCTGGCGGCTGCTGCAGGCGGATTTCTTTACGACAACAAGGTTATGTTAACGGGAGGTATCCTGGTAGGTTCGGCCGGAACACTGCTTACCATAGTGATGTGTAAAGCCATGAACAGGCCGCTCTCAAGCGTTATTTTCGGTGCCTTTGGCGGAGGTTCGGGAGCTGCTGCAGGCAGTTCGGAGGGAGGCAGCATAAAAGATATTTCCATTAACGATACCGCCGTGCTGATGAATTACTCCAAAAAAGTAATTATTGTACCCGGTTATGGCCTTGCCGTTGCCCAGGCCCAGCATGTTATACATGAACTCGAGGAATTGCTCGAAGAGCGCGGTGTTTCGGTAAAGTACGCCATACATCCTGTTGCAGGCCGTATGCCGGGCCACATGAATGTATTACTGGCCGAGTCAAATGTTGATTATGGCAAGCTGGTTGAGATGGAAGAAATAAATCCTGAATTCAGTTCCACCGATGTGGTGCTGGTGGTTGGCGCCAATGATGTGGTAAACCCTGCTGCCAAAAACGACCCCTCCTCGCCTATCTATGGTATGCCCATCCTCGATGTCGAAAACTCGTCACATATCATCATCAATAAACGTTCAATGAATGCCGGGTATGCCGGAATCGAAAATGAACTTTTTTACAATCCTAAAACCAATATGCTTTTTGGTGATGCGAAGGAAGTACTTACCCGGCTGGTGACCGAATTAAAAACCATGTGATAATTTATTTGCCCGGCATGTACATTTCCGCAAAAATGCTTTTATAATTATCTGTTGGGCGGGATGCAGCAAACTGTCGTTGGCAAAAAACTCTACCTGAACATCCAGGCGCTTCGGGGTATTGCCGCCCTTATGGTATGTTTCTATCATTTCCGCAGGGCCATTGTTGCCCCCTGGGGCGAAATAGCTTTTGGCAACGGATGGATGGGTGTTCAATTATTCTTTATGATCAGCGGTTTTATTATGGTTCATACCACTTCAGGTATCACCTCCAATTATACCGATCAGTCGTTCCGTTTCTTCCTGAACCGCTGCCTGCGAATTGTTCCGCTTTACCTTATAGCAACACTCGTTTATATCGCCGGTGAAATTCCCAAAGGATACATTCAGTCGCACGGCGAACTATTGCTAAGGTCACTGCTCTTTATAGTTCCTCAAACAAGTACCAAAGGGCCTGAATATGGAATGCCTACACTCGAAGTTGGATGGACCCTCAACTACGAAATGATGTTCTATCTGCTTTTCGCTGTTTCATTGCTTTTTGGGAAATTGCGGTATGTTTTTGTGTACCTGATTTTCGTATTGCTGTTAGTGGCTGTTCCGCTCGCAGGCGGATTCGAACTCAGCAGCAGCTACAAAGTTTTTCGCGATTATGAAATTTCCTACTTCAACGCACTTACTAATCCCATTTGGATTCATTTTATTGCCGGAGTATCCGCCGGCCTGTTGTTGAAATATGTTCATCCTTCACGATTGTTTTGTCGCATCTCGTTGCCTGTATCCATTATTTTGTTTGCAATATATTATACCGGGTGCTCCGGATTGGAAATTAATGCCGTTAACGATTTGCTTTTTGGCGGAATATTATTTATAGCTTTTTTAATAAACGATATGCATGAACAGGGTTATCGATTTCCACATGCTCTTAATATGCTGGGCAATATATCCTATTCGTTATACCTGTTCCACCCAATCGTTTTGAGTTATCTTTTTACCTTATTGCTGATTATCGGGCAAAAGCCCTGGGCAAAAACTCCTGTTTTTTTAGTTGTGGCCATAACAACTGCTATTGGTATTTCGTTTCTTGTTCACAAACTCCTCGAAGTCCGAATTACACGGGCGCTGAAACAATATCTGTTCCGGAACTGACAGTCAGATTTCCATCCAGCTATTATTTTTAGTAAATTAGAGGATCTAAACACATTGGAATGTCGCAATTTGATGAAAGTAATGTAAAGGCCATGATCAGCCTGCTTGATGATCCTGACAAGGAAGTTTTTCAGCACGTGAGTACTGAACTGGTTTCGCTGGGGCGGGATGTTGTTCCTTTTTTAGAGGAAGCCTGGGAAAGTGCTTTCAATCCCGTTTTACAGGAACGAATTGAAAATATTGTCCATAAAATCCAGTTTGATAACCTGAAAATAAATCTTCAGAAATGGGCGCAGGCCGGAGCTACCGATCTTTTAAGCGGCGCCCTGCTCATGGCAAGGTACCAGTATCCCGATCTCGATGAAGATGAAGTACGCACCCGGATCAATCAGATTAAAAAAGATATCTGGCTCGAAATGAATGAACAGATGACACCCCAGGAACAGGTTCTGGTTATGAACAAGGTACTCTTCGACATACACGGTTTCTCAGGCAATACGGCCAATTTTCACGCGCCTCAAAACTCATTTATCAATACTGTACTTGAATCAAAAAAAGGAAATCCCCTGCTGTTATCAATCATTTATATATTGCTTGCCAGGCAGCTCGACCTGCCCGTTTACGGGGTGAATCTCCCTGAACATTTTGTTTTGGCTTATCAGGATATCCGTGGAAACAGCCCTGAAGAATATACATACCCCGAAGCCGGAATTTTATTTTACATTAATCCTTTCAGCCGGGGCACCATTTTTGGTAAAGCCGAAATTGATCAGTTCCTGAAGAAACTTGACCTCGAATATCACCGGGTATTTTACGAGCCATGCAGCAACCTTGATATGATCAGACGACTGATAAGGAATCTTGCATTTTCATGGCAAAAACTTGGCGAACCCG
>CAZPKJ010000108.1:0-3835 GCA_964587075.1 uncultured Flavobacteriaceae bacterium
TTTTGCCAATGCACCGTAACCTGGGGGTTTTTACTGTTCGTAATATTCCGTTAAACAGGCTTTTTAGTCAGTTCCAGGGTAAACCTTCGGGATTTACTAAAAGCAGAGACCGTTCATTTCATTTCGGCACCAATAAATATAAGATCGTAGGCATGATCTCTCATCTGGGTCCACAACTGGGTGTTGCCGATGGTATCGCTTTAGCGGATGTGTTACGGAAAAGCAATAAGGCTACAGCCGTGTTTACAGGTGATGGCGGGGCCAGTGAGGGAGATTTTCATGAATCGGTAAACGTAGCCGCTGTTTGGGATTTACCGGTAATTTTTATTGTCGAGAATAACGGGTATGGATTATCCACCCCTTCGCGGGAACAGTTCCGCTGTAAACAGTTTATCGACAAGGCAATTGGTTACGGTATAAAGGGGGTACAGGTTGATGGAAATAATCTCCTGGAAGTATATCATGCGGTTAAAACCATCAGCGACGATATCCGTGTTAACCCCAGGCCAGTATTACTGGAATGTTTAACCTTCCGGATGCGCGGGCATGAGGAAGCTTCGGGCACTAAATATGTACCGCAGGAGCTTTTTGATGAGTGGGGAAAGAAAGATCCTGTTAAGACTTTTGAGACTTATTTGTTAGCGGATGGCATACTGGATGAGGAAAAACAAAAGGAAATACGTGCTGGTATCCGGAATGAGATTGAGCAGGGTCTCGAAATCGCTTTCGCGGAACAAGAATCTCTTCCTGACACTGCAAAGGAAGTTGCTGATGTTTATGCACCCTTCAGCAATAAACCATTGGTGCCTGAAAACGACAGGCAAACTGAAAAACGTTTCCTCGATGCCGTTAGTGATGGCATGCGTGAAAGTATGAGGCGATATCCAAACCTGGTGATAATGGGGCAGGACATTGCTGAATATGGCGGTGTGTTTAAAGCGACATTGGGTTTTGTTGAAGAGTTTGGTAAGGCGCGGGTGAGGAATACTCCTTTATGTGAATCGGCTATAGTTGGAGCCGGATTGGGTTTATCCATCAATGGTTATAAGTCGATCATTGAAATGCAATTTGCCGATTTCGTAACCTGTGGTTTCAATCAGATAGTTAATAATTTGGCTAAAACTCACTACCGGTGGGGACAAAATGCTGATGTAGTAATACGGATGCCAACCGGAGCCGGCGTAGGTGCAGGACCATTTCACTCGCAGTCGAACGAAGCCTGGTTTTTTCATGTGCCGGGGTTAAAAATTGTTTACCCGGCATTTCCTGATGATGCCAAGGGTTTGTTAAATGCAGCAGTGAGTGACCCCAACCCGGTGATGTACTTTGAACATAAAGCGTTATATCGCAGTATCAGCGGACAGGTCCCGGAAAGTTATTTTACCACCGAAATTGGTAAAGGCAGGTTGGTTCGCTCTGGGAATGATGTTTCAATAATTACCTACGGATTTGGTGTTCACTGGGCACTTGAAACCTTGCTTGAAAACCCTAAAATCAGTGCCGACCTTATTGATTTACGTTCGCTGTTGCCATGGGACAAAGAAATGGTGCTGAATTCAGTTAAAAAAACAGGCAAGGCTATCATCCTCCATGAGGATACTTTTACCGGCGGAATAGGAGCTGAGATTGCTGCTGAAATCGCTTCGGGCTGTTTTCAGTATCTTGATGCTCCGGTTGTTCGTTCGGCCAGTATTGACACTCCGGTTCCCATGTCGTCACAGTTAGAATGGAATTTTTTACCGAAGTTGCGGTTTAAGCAGCAACTCAAAGATTTGGTTTCATATTAAACCCTGACACCAATTATAATGCAATATCAATTCAATATTCTTTGAATAATCGCTTTATTAATTTGTTTTAGTGGCCGAAACTCCGCGAACAGACGCGCGAACAGTAAAGCCGCGAACGCATTATATTATTTGCAGCATGATTCACATATAGTATCAGCGGGTTTTTCATTTCCTTTCAATGTAAACCAAACAATACAAAAGCATTTAAAAGGACAAAAAGCCGAAATCCCATGAAATTAAATTATTCAGCGGCCGACCGGTAATTCAATAACAATTCAATTCTTCGGAATGATTCCTTATTTTCATCTGAATATGCCGCATTTATTAAGAACTGCTTTTCTTTCATAGTTAAATGCCACGATAATGTAATTCGCTCATCGGTTTTTGGGAGTTGAAACTGAACATAATCAAACGGACAGTTCAGCATCGTTTCAGTGTATTTGAGCAGATCGTCCTGTATATAATCCTGCATCAGAATAAAATTACCCGAAACATTCCGGACAGGCGACGTCAGTTTACTAAGTAAAGTTGTTAAACTGCTGTTCTGAAGTTTTGATTTTTTATTTGTATCCCTGATCTGAATAAAAACAACACCCGAGGTATTTGCCGAAATCCATTCCCTGAACTCATAAATAAACCGGATAGCATTTTGTACACCAAAATTATCTCGAATACCTGCATCCATTACCTCAATGGAAGGTTCGGTGGGCAGGGCGGTTGCAGGCATGATATAAGGAAAATTTGAATTCATTCTTAATATGCTCGAAAACTTTGTATTCATCGGGTTATTATCCTTAAAAAAAGTGGTGTACTCAATACCATCGGGTACAGGTTGAAGTGATGTTTGCGACGGTGGCTGTAAAAGATATGAAACACCTACCGGTGAAATCATTAATGCCCGTCCGTCATTAATAATGGTAGGGCTCACCACCAGCATGGGTACAACTGCATCCATTTCAGGGCCCTTGTAGTATTCAAGGGGCTTGTTCAATACCTGTTCGAGATTTTCGTTGAGTTGTTTTTCAAAAGCATACCCACGATCCTTGTAATAAGTATTCCCGTTTTCATTGAAGTTTTGCGTGTTCATGAATAGATCACTCACAATAAAACTGAACGCAGTAGTATTCAATAAATCCTTGCTGATATTATCGTGGTAGCTTTTTCCTTTTGAATGCAGCAGTTCTCCCCGTTCATCCAGGTATAACCCACGGTAATACGCTGCACCGATCAGGCCTCCCGACGAACCGCTGATTAGTCTCATATGATTCATCAATTTACCATTCAATACACTGTCGAGTACCTGCATGGTTTTGAAAGTAAACAACGACGACCGCAACCCGCCGCCACTGATGGCTGTAACTACTATTTTAGGTTTTTCAACGCCCTCCTTTTGCCATATTGACTTCCATTTTTCCAGGATCGCTATAGTTTCCAGTTTATCCTGTGAAACTATAGCGGGATCAATCCCACGTGAAATAGATTCCAGGGTGTATTCGGCTGGCGCCACCGTATAATCAAGTCCGTATGCCTTATTTCGTAAATTGAAAAATTCATATTGCGAAAAGTAATTCAATATCAGAAATAGTGCGATAATTGCCGCACTGGCCCACGATTTCAACCAATACCTGAGTACCCCCGAAAGCATGATAAGAATAGTAAATAGCAGCATCAGGCTGGCTGCAGCCGGGATCTGGAAAAATTTATATTCCCTGAAAAGCCCGAGGATAATAAACAATGAAAAAATTATCAACTCCATTACAGCCGCGTTGATGTGATTTTGTCTGAACACCGATTGAAGCATATATCCCTTGTAATGTTCGGTGTTTCGCACCAGTCGTGTATGAAACGGCATTACCAGGTAAGTTTCAACCCTCCAGGTTTTATCTCCTATCTGTTTCTTTCGACGTTTGCGACGTTTCCTCTTCCCATTGCCGTTTGACTCATCGGTTTGCACAGAGGGTAAATGACTTGCATCGGCATGTTCAACGCCAAATAGTTTGTAAATGTCTTTATTGCTCTACGGACTTCTGGTTTATCTGTAATCGAAA
>CAZPKJ010000108.1:3845-10358 GCA_964587075.1 uncultured Flavobacteriaceae bacterium
TGAGTAAAAAGTAACGAAGTGTGATGCTTATAATGATGAATATTCCCGAAAGGAAACCAAAAATATACAACATGATTTCAGGAACTGTTTTGAACTGGTTGAAATATTGTAACCTGAAAATTTCAATTACATATACCAGGACAAAAGCAAGTGGTATTATGAAGTTATTAAACGTATATTTTTGAAACGTTTTTGATAAACTGGCCAGAAACGGGAAGCGAAAACTGTTCAGTATATAACTGGATGTATTAAACGCCATAATGAACACTCCACAGGCCAGGCCTACAATAAAAAAGGAAAGAATATCAACTTTACCCAGGTATTCAGGATCCAAAAACAGGTAGGGGATACCAAATCGCTTCGAAAAGGACTGCGTTATAAACCCAAACAAAATAAACCAGTAGAGCAGCATCAACTGGTTTTTTTTGATATGCATGATCACCAACTGAATGGAGAATGCATAAATCAAACGTTCAGGGATAAATCTTTTCAACGCGATTCCACTTTATTCTGATCTCATACGAAAATATAAGTGGAAAGATACAGCCCTGATCGGATCGTTTAGCGCACTATCAGGTAAGTTTTACAACATCGACTTGTTGATTATTTCAATACAGCTGTTTTCAATTTCCAGGGCCTGTTTATCCATGTGTTCGCCTTTGGAAATCAGCGTTCCGGCAAATTCCTTATCCTCGTAAGAGGTACAGTTTATTTTAACATTCATCAATGCTCCGCGCACAGCGGCCCGTGCACAAAGTATACCAACCCCGCCATCGCTGATTGAGTTTGGATTCCCCGTTTCAACCATTGCCCTTGAAATATGCATCGATTCAAGAGCCAGCTCCATTACTTTGTACGGTACTTCAATGGCGTATTTCGTTGCTGCCTGTATGGCTTGCTTGCGGTCTCTTTTCTCGGAATCGGTTGCTTTGGGTAATTGAAACGCGGTCATAATGGCATTAAAAGCACGGGTGTCCTCATCCACCAGCATTAGCAATTGCTTGCGCAGATGCTGGCCTTTCTCGGCCCACCGGCTAAACTCTTCCCAGCGGTCTTCCCAGCCTTTTTTTGAGGCACTCAGGTTAGCTACCATAGTTCCGAGAGAAATTCCAAGGGCACCAACATAGGCGGAGATACTTCCACCACCCGGAGCCGGTGAATCAGCGGCAGTTTCATCCGAAAAACGCTCAAGGTTCATTTGTAAGAGCGGGTTTGAACTGATCTCTTCCAAACAGTATTCTATAATCCTTTTGCGTGGTTCAAATGGGCCCAGTTCATCCAGTCCCATCGACTTTATTGCAATGTGAATTAGTTCACCATCAGAAAGCCCGGTCGAAAGTTGCTGCTTGCGCAGGAAATATTTTCCCGCATCAATCATGGCACTCAACGGAACCAGTCCTACCAGCTCCGAGCCTGTAACCCGCAAACCCCGTTCATGAGCGCTTTGCACACACTCATCAAATACTACATGCAGTGGTGTATCACGAAACCGGGTAATATTTATCGATACCTGGGCAATATCATATTCAGCAATGTACCACCCGATAGCTTTTACTCCTTTAAGCTTTCCAGGAATACGGATCTCGTTACCATCCGCGTCTTTGGCAATGGGCCCGCTCACCGGGTTTCCCGTACGGAGCAAACGACCCGCCTCGCGGATATCAAAAGCTATCGAGTTGGCACGCTTCACCGATTTGGTGTTCAGGTTTACATTATAGGCTATCAGAAAATCACGTGCCCCGATAACCGTTCCACCTGCTTTAATATTCCACTCTGCCGGACCGAAATCGGGCTTCCATTCTGGTTGTTTGATCTTTTCACTGAATCCCTCATATTCACCCGATCTTATCACCGAAAGGTTGTTCCTCGACTGGTCTGCTTGTGCAGCCTCATATAAGTAAACTGGAATGGCCAGTTCTTTCCCCACACGTCGGGCCAGTTTCCGGCTCCATTCAGCCGTTTCTTCGAGAGTGATATTGGCCACAGGTATAAAAGGACAAACATCAGTAGCTCCCATCCTCGGGTGTTCGCCCTTATGTTTCGACATATCAATGAGTTGAGAAGCCATGCGGATTGCCTTAAATGCCGCTTCGGTAACCGGCCCCGGCTCGCCAACAAACGTAACTACAGTACGGTTCGTGGCCTTTCCCGGGTCAACATTCAGCAATTTAACCCCTTCAACCGATTCAATTTCATCAGTAATTTGTTTGATTACCTGCAAGTTTTTTCCCTCACTGAAATTTGGAACACATTCAATCAATTTTTTCATAGTAGTATGCTTGATGTATCATTAATCTAACTGTAATGCTGATCATGGTTGGCAGTTGCCGGCTGTTAAATAACGTTACCGTCAATCACACTTTTATAAATCAAATTACTTCCAAATGCGTATGGAACAAATGCCAGTGATGCAACAGGTTTTGTAATAAAAAACGAGGCTCTTTTACCTTTGGTGATTGAACCCAATTCATGCGATAATCCCATCGCGTAAGCTCCGTTTATTGTGGCTGCATTTATAGCTTCCTCCGGTGTCATGCTCATTTGAATACAGGCAAGCGACACTACAAAGGGCATGTTACCCGATGGTGACGAACCCGGGTTATAGTCGGTGGCCAATGCTACCGAAACACCCTTATCAATCATGGTGCGCGCCGGTGCATATTTTAGCTTTAAAAAAAATGCGGTAGAGGGGAGTATAGTAGCCATGGTTGACGAATTTCGCAGCAATTCAATTTCCTCGTCACCGGTAAACTCTAAATGATCGACTGATAATGCGCGATGTTTAACACCTACCTGAATGCCACCGCTGAAATCGAGTTCATTAGCATGTATTTTAGGTTGAAGATTATACTTCCATCCTGCTTCCAGAATTATTTCTGTTTCAGCAGGAGTAAAAAATCCGCGGTCGCAAAATACATCACAATAATCGGCCAATCCCTCATCCGCTATAGCAGGTAGCATACTATCAGTAATTAAACGAATATATTCCTGCCGGTTTTCGCGGTATCGCGCTGGAATGGCATGTGCACCCAAAAAGGTTGCCTTTACAGGGATAGGAGACACCGATTTTAGTTTCCTGATAACACGAAGCATTTTCAATTCCGATTCAACACTCAATCCATAACCGCTTTTTATCTCCACAGCGCCGGTCCCAAATCCGATAATTTCATGAATTCTTGCCAGGGCATCCTCAAGAAGCTGCTCTTCGCCGGCGTCAGCCATTTTTTTAGCAGAATTCAGTATACCACCGCCCCGGCGGGCAATTTCCTCATAGGTTAAACCATGAATACGATCAACAAACTCGCTTTCACGTGGTTCGGCATACACCAGGTGAGTATGCGAATCGCACCATGATGGCAGTACCAACCCGCCCAGGGCATCAATTACATATGCTTTTCCTGCGGGGTCAAGTGATCCCATTTGTGACTCGAACTGATCCATGGTGCCCCAGGAATGTATTTTCGCATGGTCGCAATAAAGCCAGCAGTTACTAAGCGACGGAAGATCAGACATGGCTTTTCCGTTCAGCCGTTCCAGGTCCCCTGAACGGATATTAAAAAGTGTTGATATGTTTTTTACAACAACATTCATACATAATGCAATGAGCCGGCAAAGTTACATAATAGCCCTGATAACTATTTTAAACGGATGCCTTATAGCGGCCACATCTGCCGCAACTGCTTATAAAATGCATTTGTTACTTTTGCCATGTGCAGTTCACCGAAGTTGAATATTCTATTGTTCCTCTGGCCAATAACAGCGAAATATTAATAGCTCTGTTAGCTGAACAGGGTTTTTCAATGTTTGAGGAAACCGGACATGGTGTAAAAGCTTATATTGATTCATCATTGTTCAGGGAAGAGCATCTTAAAGACATTGCCATACATTCAGAGGGCACACCGGTGGTTTTGAGTTATCGGATTTCCAAGGTAAAACCAGAAAACTGGAACGAAACCTGGGAAAGTAACTTTCAACCGGTAAGAATAGCCGATCAAATTTATGTAAGGGCAAATCATCACCCCGAAGACCGGAGTTTCCGATATAATCTGGTAATTCAGCCACGAATGGCGTTTGGAACCGGGCATCATGCCACTACCACCTTGATGATGGAGACTATGTTAAATGTTCAGTTCAAAGGCAAAAAAGTACTGGACATGGGTTGTGGAACAGGCATTCTGGCTATTCTCGCATCCATGCTTGGCGCGGATGAGGTAAAAGCAATTGATATAGACAGTAATAGCACTGAGAATACCATCGATAATGCCATCGGGAACCAGGTTCAGCTTGCAGCGGTTATTACCGGAGATGCCCGGTCGACCGAAAATGAAAAGTTTCATGTTATTTTGGCTAATATTAACCGTAATATTATAATTGAAGATTTACCGTTATATGTCAACAATCTGCATGAAACGGGAATGCTCATAACTTCGGGATATTATACGGACGATTTGGATATTATATGTTCGGCAGCATCAGCATCGGGAATGAAAATGGAATCCGAAACCAGCTACGATCGCTGGTGTTGCGCGGTATTCGTTAAAGATTGATACCGGGGAATAATTGTAAATATCAAATTACAATGTTGCTACGTGCATAATAAATCAACAAAAAGTATTATGATGAGGAAACTGCTATCGGCCATTCTGCTTTCGATCACGTTCAGCGCCGCTTTAATGGCGCAAACACCTAAAAACTTTACGCACGAGCCGGCTAAGTACCTGAGCGAAATGCAGGCATTTTTATCGGCCACACATAAAAAGGATGCCGAGAAATTAATAGAAAGGTTTACTGTTCCCTGGAACGGAGGTAAGTTCAGCCCGGCACAAGTGGAGCGTATATACGCAACCAGTGATGCCATGCTTAAGAAAAGGCTGAAGGCTTTCCCCGATTTCAGTAATTACCTGAATGCATTGATTGGTTTCTCCGAAAGCAGTCAAACCAGTCAGAGCTTCGACGCATGGCATAACGGACTTGATAAACTGATGACAGGCAGCACCCGGAATTTCAGCAGTTACCTGGATGTGTGTTATGATTTGTTTGCCACCAATACGCTTTACGCATCTTCATCAACCGTTTGGAGGTCGTCGTCGAATAATTATTCATTTGAGTTTGATTCATTGCCCAAAATTGTGTTTGGCAGTATGAACCTTTCCTGTTACGCCAAGGGAGATAGTGCTGCTATTTTGTCGACCCGCGGAGTGTATTATCCTAATCTTAAAAAGTTTTCGGGAACCGGAGGCGTAGTTAACTGGTCGAGGGCCGGATTGCCGCCGCAGGATGTATATGCTCAGCTAAAGAGTTATGACATTGATGTAACCGGCGCTGATTTTGAAGCCGATTCGGTTACTTTTTATAACCGGCAGATATTTAGCCAGCCTCTTATTGGTAAGCTGTATGAAAAGTGTCTTGCTAATGCCGATACATCCAATGCCACTTACCCACGTTTTGCTTCGTATAATCTCGACCTTGAAATAAAGGAACTGGTTAAGGATGCCAGTTACCGGGGTGGTTTTTCGATGCACGGCACAAAAATTATCGGCTCAGGCGGAAAGGCGAGAGCAGCAACGCTTACATTTCACCGCGAAAACAAACCATTCCTCGTAGCAGCTGCGCAAAGTTTTGTCATCCGGCCCGACCGAATAGTTTCAGATAACGTGGCCATAACATTTCATCTTGAAAACGATTCCATTTATCATCCGGGAGTTCAGCTAAAATATATAAATAAGGACCGGGAGTTAAGTATTATCAGGCCGTCGGGACGATCCAGCGGAACGCCTTTTTATGATTCATTTCATAAAGTTGACATGTACTTTGATGCCATGACATGGAAAATCGGTGATCCGCTGATTGACATGAAAATGATAAGCGGTGAGGGTGAAGTAAAGCTTGTTTTTGAATCATCCAACTTTTTCAGGTCGCAGCGCTACCAGCGTTTACAGGGAATTGCTGAAGTAAATCCGTTATACACGTTGAAACAGTACGCCGAAAAATTCCAGACCCGTGAGGTTGGGGTTGGTGAATATGCCATGCACCTTCGTATGAGCGACACGCAAATCCGTGGATTATTTTTGTCGCTCAACAGCCAGGGTTTTATCGCGTATGATGAAAGTTCCGATAAAGCTGTTATCAAAGACCGTTTGTATTATTATTTGGCCGCAAGTGTAGGTAAAACCGATTATGATATTATTGAATTTGGATCCCAGATCAGTGGTTTACCGAATGCTACAATAAATCTTTTAAATTACGATATAAATATGCGTGGTGTTGCCAGGGTAAGTTTGAGCGATACGCAAAACGTATATGTGATACCGGCCGAACAGGAGCTGACATTAAAGAAGGGCCGCGACTTTACATTTGATGGACGTGTGCATGCGGGCCGGTTTGATTTTTATGGAAAGGAGTTCGCTTTTTTATATGATGATTTTAAGATTCATCTAAAATCGATTGATAGTTTAAGTCTGAAAATTCCCGGTACACCCGAACCCGACGGTCGTATTCCGCTTATTCCAATCA
>CAZPKJ010000109.1:0-10333 GCA_964587075.1 uncultured Flavobacteriaceae bacterium
TATAAAGTCCTTTCATCGCGACCAGATTGAAATGGATCTGACCTTAAAAGGGGTTGTTAAAATTTACCGGTTTTTACAACTCCGGCTTGACCTCAGATCGGCCTATATACCTTTGAATTCCTATAAGCTGCAATTGAGAAGCGAATTGCAATTGGGTTTCTATTTCGATAAAACCAAAGTGCACAGGAATTTCATGTTTCAAAAAAAATGATGCCTAAAAAGTAAATTTTTGCAGGAAGGTATTCAGGCTCCCGGGATATTACAGGGTATCGGCTGTTTTCATACTTTTGCCACTCATCGGTAATCAGTTATGAATATTTCTTTTAATTGGCTCAAGCAATACATTGATTTTGAATTTGATACCTCCAAATTGGCCGGATATTTAACCGGTTGCGGCCTTGAAGTCGAATCGGTTGAACCATTTGAATCGGTGAAAGGTGGCCTGAATGGGTTAATAGTTGGTGAGGTATTGCAAACATCGAAACACCCCAATGCCGACCGCTTAACGGTTACACGGGTAAATTTAGGAGGCGACAAAGTGGCTCAAATAGTTTGTGGTGCACCCAATGTTGCTTCCGGACAAAAAGTAATAGTGGCAAGCCCCGGAACCACTATTTTTCCATTAAAGGGTGATCCGTTTGAAATAAAAAATTCCAAAATCAGAGGTGAGGCTTCGGAGGGAATGATTTGTGCCGAAGATGAAATAGGATTAGGCACGAACCACGATGGTATTATGGTGCTTCCGGATCATGTTATTCCGGGAACACCAATAACGGAGTACATTCCGGTGGAACATGATTTTACCCTGAGTATTGGATTAACACCGAATCGTCCCGATGCGGCATCACATATAGGCGTTGCACGCGACCTGCTGGCTGTTATGAACGCATCAGGCGAATTTGCTGAGAAGTCGTTGTTACTTCCCGATATCAGCGCTTTTGTTGAAAGCAAGTCTGAACCTAAGATTCAAGTTGAATTGACAGATGAGGCCTGTACCAGGTATTCGGGCTTGCACATTACCGGCGTAAAGGTTGGGCCATCTCCGGCCTGGTTGCAAAACAGACTGATGGCAGTAGGATTGAAACCGGTTAATAATGTTGTCGACGTAACAAATTTTGTACTCTATGAATACGGACAACCACTTCATGCCTTTGATGCAGCCAATATCTCAGGCAACAAAGTTATTGTAAAGCGGCTTTCGCCGGAAACGCGATTTATTACTCTCGATGGAATTGAGCGTAAACTTAAAGGCACCGAATTGATGATTTGCGACAACTCCGGCGGAATGTGCATAGCAGGTGTGTTCGGTGGAATTAACTCTGGCATTACCGAATCAACAACCGAGGTATTTCTTGAAAGTGCCTGTTTTGACCCGGTATCCATTCGCAAAACCAGCAAGCTTCATGGATTGAAAACGGACGCATCCTTCCGGTTTGAACGCGGAACCGACCCGAATATAACGTTAACCGCATTAAAGCGTGCCGCGCAATTATTAACTGAAATAACGGGAGGCACACCCTCTTCCGCTATTATTGATATTTACCCGCGAGTAGTACCTGACTGGAAAATCGACTTTTTATTTTCCGGATTTGCTAAACATACGGGTATTGAAATTGACAAGCTGGTTTTTAATAATATACTTACGTGGCTCGACATAAAAGTAACGGGTGAAAAGGATGGGGTTATTTCACTGGAAGTACCACCCTACCGGGTAGATGTAATGCGTGAAGTGGATATTGTTGAAGAAGTGCTTAGAATTTATGGTTATCACAGGGTCCCATTCCCTTCAAAAATGAATACATCTTTGCCTCAACAGCAGATTACTCCACTTGAGAAACATCGAAACAGTATGGCAGCATGGCTTGTTTCAAACGGTTTTAATGAGGTGATGTCGAATTCACTTTACAGATCTTCCGTTTTTTCGACCGGCACAGGAATGGTAAAAATTATGAATCCTCTAAGCATCGATCTTGACATAATGCGTCCCGATATGCTGCATCCTCTTCTTGATATAGCACTTTACAACGCAAACCGCAAGCGCCAGAATTTGCGTTTGTTTGAATTTGGAAAAACGTATCATCGTCAGGAGGATGGCTATAACGAAACCAATCACCTGGCTCTCCTGGTAACCGGCGACCGGAACGAGAAGCACTGGAAGGGAATAAATCAACCTTATGATGTTTATTATCTCAAATCAATTGTTGAAAATTTGGTTGGTGTTTGCGTTCCGCCGGTTCAAGGATTACAATGGGGCGAAATTCACAGCAACCACCTCGGACAGTGTATGGCACTCATGAGTGGCAATTTTAAATTAGCGGTTGTTGGGGAAGTTGATAAACTGACATTAAAAGCATTTGGCATGGATATTCCAGCCTGGTATATTGATATGGACCTGGATGCTTTAATGAAAACGAATAATAAGGTAAAGCTGAAAATTGATGAGCCTCCCCGTTTTCCTGAAGTACGTCGCGATTTGTCGATGGTGTTGGATAAAACGGTACAATACCAGGCACTGGAAGAACTGGCTTATCAAACAGAACGGAAATTACTAAAAGGGGTTAACTTATTTGATGTTTTTGAGGGTGATAAAATTGGTTCAGGTAAGAAATCCTATGCTCTCTCATTTGTGCTGCGTGATAGTGAGAAAACATTAACCGAAAAGGAGATCGAAAAAGTCATGCACCGTCTTATGGGTGCCTTTGAAGAGAAGCTGGGTGCCGTAATTCGGAAAGCATAACACACTTACCGGATTTATATTTTGTAAGTATTACCGGAGTCAGTAAATTTAGCATATTATAACTTCTGTTTACAACTATTTTTTATTGGCTTTTATATAGAGCAAGGCAAGTCGGCCAGTTGTAATAAGATAGTTATTCACCAGATACTAAACTGCATGTCGGAGTGTTTCACCGTACAGTAATAAAACGTAAGCATTTAAATTTATGGATCCAATATACTTCAAAATAACATTTGCATTACTTTTTGTAGTTTATGTATTGATCAGGGTCCCATTTGAAAAATCATACAGGAAAGCAAAAAAAATCATTTCCGTTCAGTCGTCAATAGAAAAAGCCTTGCTGTTTATCATGGCCTTGGGGCTGTTTTTAATACCGCTTATTTGGTTACTGACACCTTTTATAGATTTTCTTAATCTAAATTTTCCCGACTGGCTGCGGATTATTGGTATCGCTATTGCAATGGCAAGTTTGTTTTATTTTCAATGGATACATAAATCTCTTGGAGAGAATTGGACACCTACATTAGAGATCAGAGCAGGCCATAAAATTATAAAAACGGGGCCATATAGAATGATCAGACATCCAATGTATTTTCAGATTTGGTTGTGGACTATTGCGCAAATATTGATTGTTTCAAATTTACTTGCCGGCTTCTCCGGAATAGTCGCTTTTTCGGTACTTTATTTTATTAGAGTCCCGTCAGAGGAAAGAATGCTGATTGATTATTTTGGTGATGAATATATTGAGTACATGAAATGTACCGGACGAATATTTCCCAAACTATACCGGGCGAAATAATATGGATTAATCTCCTGGCCTGATATATTGATTTACAAACAATCATTTAATAAGTACATCATTATACATTGATAGGTTCCCGCTAGCTGACCAAGTGAACGTTTGTTTGAGTTAAATTTGTACAGGTGGGTAAGCGACTTCTCCGATGATTACATTTTTCTGATGGATTGCCAGGGATACAGAATTTTATAAGAGCCTGTAACGGGCAAGGGAATATTTGCACCTGAAGTTGTGGCCATAAAATCAGTAAAGTTTCCAAAAACACCATTGAACGTTTGAATAGTATCGGTGTCATATCCTTATGATGAATCTTGCAAAATTATTATAAGAAAGGAGGGATGCGCTGCCGGATAAGCGCAAAATATTGTATCCGATATATTAAACCTGGACGATTACAAACGCTTATATACGTTTCTCATTTGCTCTCAAAATTTATTTCTGTAATTTTATAACGGGGAGGGCGCGTAGCGCCCCCGGTGATGGCCGATGTATTTTCTGACTATAAAACTTTCCGCGATTGATTATAAACGCTTATATCCGTTTCTCATTTGCTCTCAAAATTTATTTCTGTAATTTTATAACGGGGAGGGCGCGTAGCGCCCCCGGCACTGAAATAATACCTGAGCATCAAATGTTGTCATGGTCCCATTATTACTGAATAATTCAGATCACCGGTTGACTTATTTCCACAGCCTTTTATCGGCTATATGCCCCACGTGACATCTTTACGTTTCACATCCTGTCATGACAGCGGCGCTGTTTGTGAAAATGCAAATTAAAGCAGGATTCTTACCGCGGAGATAACGCTCCTTTCAAATGTGATTATCTCCAAACGGGTTAATCATACCGGCTACAATGACCCCGGGAGAAGGGTGCTGCCACAACCGGATTGCGTTACATGTGTTGTCTCGAACGATGATTTATTTGGTACTGAAAAACTAAGCTGATGCCGCCCGTTTTTTATTCAGGCCTTTTGCCAGATTAAAAATCCTTCCTGCACGCGTAAAAAATTTCATCTTGTCCTCAATAGATACATCCTGAAGCAAACGACGAAAATATTTCCGACGCAATTTGTCGATATTATTTACTTTTTTCATTTTTATTACGTTTGAAAAATCAGCAGTGATTTATCCGCCAACAACCCTTTCAACGGTCAACACCTCCTTTTTGTTATGGTTTCAACAACTTACTGCTTATTTATTACCGGTCATTTTCGTATCTTGCAGGATGAAAAATTAAACCTGAGTCATTACTTAAATATTTAATAACCAAATAAATAATTCAAATATGGCCTTTGATATTGATATGATAAACCGGGTGTACGAAAATTTGCCTTCGCGAATTGAAGCCGCCCGAAAAGCAATCGGAAAACCCTTAACTCTGACCGAGAAAATTTTATACGCCCATTTAACCGAAGGGAATGCATCTGCAGCCTACGAACGGGGTAAGTCGTACGTTGATTTTAATCCCGACCGTGTTGCCATGCAGGATGCCACAGCACAAATGGCCTTGCTTCAGTTTATGCAGGCCGGAAGAGCTACCGTGGCTGTGCCTTCTACGGTCCATTGCGACCACCTGATACAGGCAAAAGTTGGAGCCAGGCAAGATCTGGAAACAGCCAAAGACAATAACCGCGAGGTCTTCGATTTTCTGGCATCCGTGTCCAATAAATATGGTATCGGATTCTGGAAGCCGGGAGCAGGAATTATTCACCAGGTAATCCTGGAACAATACGCTTTTCCCGGAGGTATGATGATTGGAACTGATTCACACACCGTGAACGCGGGTGGATTGGGAATGGTTGCTATTGGTGTTGGTGGTGCCGATGCTTGCGATGTAATGGCCGGGCTGCCCTGGGAACTGAAGTTTCCTAAACTTATTGGAGTAAAGCTCACCGGTAAACTGAGTGGCTGGACATCCGCCAAAGATGTTATCCTGAAAGTTGCAGGCATTTTAACAGTCAAAGGTGGTACAGGTGCCATACTGGAATATTTTGGCGATGGTGCCGAATCCCTCTCGTGTACAGGAAAAGGAACTATTTGCAACATGGGCGCTGAAATTGGCGCAACTACTTCAGTGTTTGGGTACGATTCCAAGATGGCCGATTACCTGCGTTCAACCGAAAGGGCCGGCGTTGCCGCCATGGCTGATAAAGTAGCTGAACATTTAACAGGGGATAAAGAAGTTTATAACAACCCTGAAAAATATTTTGATCAGGTAATTGAAATTAATCTCAGCGAACTGGAGCCTCACATTAATGGCCCATTCACACCCGATCTGGCGTGGCCAATTTCGAAGTTTGCCAGTGCCGTGAAAGAAAATAACTGGCCGGCAAAACTCGAAGTTGGTTTGATTGGCTCATGTACCAATTCATCGTATGAAGATATTACCAGGGCCGCTTCCATTGCACGCCAGGCAGTCGAAAAGGGACTGGTTGCCCGCTCGGAGTTTACAATAACACCCGGTTCCGAACAAGTTCGTTATACGGTTCAGCGCGATGGTTATCTGGAAACATTTGAGAAAATGGGCGGCGTTGTTCTGGCTAATGCCTGCGGGCCCTGTATCGGGCAATGGGCACGACACAATGCCGATAAACAGGAAAAGAATTCTATCATTACTTCCTTTAACAGGAATTTTGCCAAGCGAAATGATGGCAACCCCAATACACATGCATTTGTAGCATCGCCTGAAATTGTTACCGCATTGGCTATTGCGGGTGATCTTACTTTTAACCCGGTTTCAGATACCCTCACCAATGAAAAGGGGGAGAAAATTAAATTGGATGAACCAAAAGGAATTGAACTTCCAATCAAAGGGTTTGCCGTTGAAGATGCAGGATTTCAGTCACCCGCCAAAGATGGCAGCAAGGTTGAAATTGTTGTTGATCCCAAATCGGAACGATTGCAGTTACTCGACTCCTTTCCGGCCTGGGAGGGCACCGATTTACACGGACTAAAACTTTTGATAAAAGCCAAAGGGAAATGTACAACCGATCATATTTCAATGGCCGGGCCGTGGCTCAAATTCAGGGGACACTTGGATAATATTTCTAATAATATGCTCATTGGAGCGATAAATGCATTTAATGATAAAACCGATTCGGTAAAAAATCAGCTTACCGGAGAATATGGGCCGGTACCTGCCGTTCAGAGGTCATATAAAGCTGCCAAAATCGGAAGTATTGTTGTAGGTGACGAGAATTATGGAGAGGGTTCATCGCGCGAACATGCCGCAATGGAACCAAGGTTTCTCGGGGTCAGGGCGGTTCTGGTAAAGTCATTCGCCCGGATTCATGAAACCAATCTTAAAAAACAAGGTATGCTGGCGTTAACATTCGCGAATAAATCCGATTACGATAAAATCCTCGAAGACGATACTATCGATATCCTGGGCCTTACCTCGTTCGCTCCGGGTAAACAGCTTTCCATGGTATTGAACCATGCCGATGGCTCCAGCGACACCATAAAGGTTGATCATACCTACAATGAAGCACAAATTGAATGGTTCAGGGCCGGTTCGGCATTGAATCTTATTAAAATGTCGCTCACCGAGTAAATTGAAGCTGGTATCATCCTTTCCTTGATCATGGATTCTAATGTAATCAATACGGATTCATCGGCTGAATCTGCTTTGATGCACGGGAATCGGGATGATTGATTTGCCTGATGTGAAGGGATTACACTTTAAAATTAATATCATACTTTTACCACCAGGAATCCGCAGATAGCCGAATATCATGCTTACTTCCTTTACTCATACGCTGGTGTGAATTCAATATTAGGTAACAAAAAAATAATCAGGGCCTGGACCATGTACGACTGGGCCAATTCGGTTTACTCCCTGACTATTACCACCGCGGTTTTTCCGATTTACTTTATGGAGGTTACTTCCAGTGAGGGAAGTGATATGGTGAGGTTTCTTGGAATGGATTTTAAAAATTCAGCACTTTACTCTTACAGTTTATCGGTAGCATTTTTATTTATTGCTGTGCTGTCGCCACTGTTGTCGGGTATTGCTGATGCGAGTGGCAGCAAAAAAGGGTTTATGAAATTTTTTGCGTGGATGGGTGGTATGGCTTGCATGAGTATGTTTTTTTTCGACAGCAGCACTTTATGGGTCGGGGTTTTAAGTTTTATGATAGCAGGTATTGGTTATGCCGGAAGTATTGTCTTTTATAACTCTTATTTGCCTGAAATTGCCGCCCCGGCCGACCAGGACAAAGTAAGCGCGAGGGGTTTTGCTCTCGGATATATTGGAAGTTCCCTTTTGCTGGTATTGAATCTGGCTATGATCATGAAGCCGGCTTTGTTTGGGATGAGTGAGGGAACAACCTTGCCTGCACGGGTTTCATTTTTAATTGTTGGTTTGTGGTGGATTGGGTTCAGCGCCTACTCCTTTTATCATTTACCATCGAATGTTTATGGCAGAAAACGTGAAGGCAGGTACCTTACAAAAGGATATCATGAGCTCAGACAGGTTTGGAATGAACTGAAACAGCTGAAATACCTTACCAGGTTCCTGCTGGCCTTTTTCTTTTACAATATGGGTGTTCAAACAGTCATGTATGTTGCTTCAATTTTTGGTGAAAAAGAGATTAACCTTGGCACTTCCGAACTGATTATTACGGTATTAATCATTCAGTTTGTTGCTATAGGCGGAGCGTTTTTATTCTCTTTTGTTTCATCTAAAATCGGTAACATCAAAACACTAACTGTCGCCATTGTAATTTGGGTTGGCATTTGTATCAGCGCGTATAACCTGTACAATCCGAATTCGTTTTACGTGCTGGCATTTGTTGTTGGATTGGTTATGGGTGGTATTCAGGCCTTGAGCCGGTCAACATACTCTAAAATGTTGCCGGAAACACAGGATCACGCTTCTTATTTCAGTTTCTATGATGTGTGTGATAAAATAGGCTTGGTACTGGGAACGGCCTCCTATGGCATGATTGAGGAGTTAACAGGAAGCATGAGGAATTCGGTTCTGGCACTGATTCTGTTCTTTGTTATTGGATTAATATTTTTGCTTCGGGCATTAAGGCTGCAGCAACGTGAGGATAAATGGGAGAACAATAACGTCATATATTCGGAAAGTTAATATGATATCTTTTAAGTATCGTAAGTATTAAATTAGTTTGACTGTAGTTTTTATAAAAGTGTGGAGATTGGTAAAATTATACTATTTGAATTTTAATGTATATCTGTTGTGATTGTTGATATATTTATCCCTTGTTATATTGACCAGTATTATCCTGAAACAGCCATGAACATGGTGCGTGTTTTGGAAACGGTTGGTTGTGGCGTGAACTATAATCCTGAACAAACTTGTTGCGGCATGCCTGCATTTCATGAAGGATATCGCGACCATTGTAAGGAAGTAGGCGAAAAGCTGATATGTGAGTTTCAGAATGAACGTTACATTGTATCGCCTGGAGGTTCGTGTGTGAATATGATCAAAAATTATTATCCCGAAATGTTTCACAACTCATCCCTGCACAATGAATATAAACACGTTCAAAAGTATTTCAGGGAGTTTACCGATTTTCTGGTAAATGTAATGCATGTCAGCGATGTTGGCGCGAAACTCGAAGGTACCGCAGTGTACCTTGATAACTGTTCGGCACTGAGAGAGTGCGGTATTCATGAAACCCCGCGAATGTTGCTGGGTAAAGTAAAGGGTTTAAAACTGGTTGAATTGCCCGATACCGATACCTGCTGCGGATGGGGTGGTACATTCGCAAATAAGTTTGAAGATGTTGCCGTGAAACTTGCCGAAAAAAAAGTTGAACAGGTATTGAAAACGGGAGCAGATATTGTTGTTTCAACCGACATGGGGTGCCTCATACACCTGGAAGGATATATTAATAAAAATAACATACCTGTAAAAGTGATGCATATAGCGGATGTGCTGGCCGGCAAAAAATAGGTTCCGGTTGGCTCAGGAACTAAAGCAATACTTTCTGTAAATTTGAATAATCTGGATATTAAGGAATCCCCATTCAACCACTCAAATACCGAAATTGTGAACCGCATTGAACTTATTACGGAGATTAAAAATAAAAAATCGTTTTTATGTGTTGGGCTCGATACCGATGTCAATAAAATTCCTGAACATCTTTTAGATACTGACGATCCTGTTTTTGAGTTTAATAAAGCAATTATTGATGCTACCAGGAACTACTGTGTCGCTTATAAGCCCAATATCGCGTTTTACGAAAGCATGGGTCCGCAAGGTTGGATAAGCCTGGAGAAAACACTGAACTATATTCCTGAAAATATTTTCACCATTGCCGATGCCAAACGGGGTGATATTGGTAACACGGCTGCCATGTATGCCAAAACTTTTTTTGAACGATATGGATTCAATTCAGTGACCGTAGCTCCATATATGGGAGAAGATTCTGTAAAACCTTTTCTCAGTTTTACGGATAAATGGGTTGTTTTGCTTGCGCTGACTTCAAATAAAGGCGCCATGGATTTTCAAATGGAAACCTTTGCAAATATGGAACATCTGTTTGAACGTGTTCTGCGAATTTCAAAGCCCTGGGGTACACCTGACAATATGATGTATGTAGTTGGAGCAACCCGCGCTGATCTGTTCAGGGAAGTACGAAAGTATGTACCGGATCATTTTTTATTGGTTCCCGGAATAGGAGCACAGGGAGGTAGTCTTGAAGAAGTGTGCCGGTACGGATTAAACAACGACTGTGGATTGCTGGTGAATGCATCCCGCAGTATTTTGTATGCTTCCAGCGGAACTGATTTTGCCGACCGTGCCCGTGATGAGGCAATGTCACT
>CAZPKJ010000110.1:0-10222 GCA_964587075.1 uncultured Flavobacteriaceae bacterium
TCCATTTCAATGAAGTTCCGCCCGAAACCATCCGGTAAAACCCGCCAATCCACCCGGCTCAGAACCCTGCTTTACGCCGCTACATTAAGTGTTGCATCGGTTACCGCTATTTCACTGTATATTTCGCAGTTTCTTGATAACAGTGATGGCTATGCAACGGGAAGTCCTATGGTTTTTACCACTCTTGATGTAGTACAGGATACCACCCCTGTATTCCGGGGAACCATGAATCAGCAGCTACTGGGTGTTACGGTAAACACTACCGGAAAAAACAATAAACTCCGGTTAAACAGTTTTAAAATATCAACCCGCGGCACTTCACCCGGTTCAATTCACCAGATAAAGAACATACGTTTATGGTCGACCGGTAGTGCAAATAATTTTGCCACAACACATCAAATCGGTAAGACCGTTTTGCAGGTAACCGGCAGTGATATTATCCTGGAGGCTCATGTCTTTCTGCAGGAGGGCCCCAATCACTTCTGGGTAACCTGCGATATTGATAGTGACGAAGCTATAGTAAACCAGGTTGTTGACGCCGAACTGATTTCGGTTCGTATTGGTACTCTCGACTATGACCCGCCGGTTTCGGCACCACCGGGAGCCCGGACAATTATCCTGAATATCCCGTATTATTCAGCAGGAAACGGAGATATATCAGCAATAACAAGCTGGAACACCCAACGGGATGGATCGGGTACCCACCCTGAAAAGTTTAGTCAGCCTCGTTCGACTTTTCACATACAGTCAGGACATACCATGAAAAATGAACTTTCGGGATGCCTGCCGGCAATAATTATCGAGGGTGGAGCGGTGCTTATCTCAAAATCGGCTGTTAAAACCGAAATGCTCGAAATTCAGTCGGGCGGAAACTTTATCCAGCAGGCAGGTTTTAACAATCCTCATTCCATTTCATTATTCCGTATAAGAAACGGAGGAAACTATATCCATGCGAATTCAGGTGTGGTGCCAGGAAAATACCGTGATTTTCAAAAGAGATCAAACGTAATATTTACCGAAACGGGTAACGCAACATTCAGTGACAGGTGTATGTGGGGTAACGTAGTGATTGACATTCAAAAAATGAAATCTATAAATTTTGGAAACACCTTTAAATATATCGGAGGTAACTTGGAGTTACGGAATACGGGAGGTGAAAACTATTTCTATACTACCTCCTCCGACTCGATCCTCATAGAAGGTGACTTAATAATTAACGGCGGCAACCTGGTGCTAAATCCTACTTCAAAGCAACTGGTTGTGTCGGTCCGGCACGGGCTATATATCAAATCAGGATCACTAACCGATACCGAGCACGGAACAGCTTTAAAAAGCAGGGTTGTACTTACCGGACTGCAACATTGTTTTATCACCAACGGCACCATAAAACTGGAAGGCACAGATTCACAGATAAAATTTACCAGACAGGGCTCTACATGGTTCCAGCAAAACGATTCTCGTGTTAAGCTGCCAGATATGATCATTGAACAGGGTGCATCGCTAACCATAAAATCCGATTATCTGGGTCAAATTGGAGCGCACAAAACACTCACCGTTGCAACGAGCGGGACTCTTCATTGCGAATCAGGAGTCATCACCGGGCCGGGATCACTTGTTCTGGAAAATGATGCAACTATCAGCACATCTCACAGGGAAGGCTTCAATTCAGAATCTGATTCAGGTTCCGTTGCAACCCAATATAGGTATTTTAATTCATCTGCCAATTACGTATATACCGGTTCGGTAAGTCCGCAGCATTCCGGAAGATTTACAACCTCACCGGTTGACCAAACAGTAAAAAATCTCGAGATATTAAAATCATCCGTTTCGGATGTGGTTATTTTAAACCAACCCGTGAAAGTAGCAGGTAACTTCATTCTTAAAAGAGGGAACCTGAATAAAAACGGTTTTGAGTTGGAAAAGCCCAAAACCTATTCTCTGGTCACACCCGTACCTTGAACCCGCTGCCCTGCCCATTTGTAACCCGCTGGAGGAACCTGTTGATGGATTCAATTTTCAGGTCATCTAAAACAAAACTCAAGTTGTCGGTGAGATATTCCGTTAGGTCATAGGTGATCTCCGTTGAAGGCCTGAACGAAGCTATCACTTCTCTGGTATGATCGAGGCCCCTGGCAAGCGATTCATTGAATTTGGTCAGAAAGGCCGGTGAAAGTTTCCTGTTACTCACCCAACATGCAAACACAAAAGGCAGGCCTGTATTATTCTTCCACTCACCCGCCAAATCATATACATATTTATATTGCATACGAGCCTTCAGCGCCCTGTCACCAATGATTAATGCGGCAACCTGACCTCCGATCAATTCTTCAAATCCGGGTGAGGTTTGTTCAAATTCAGGTTCAATATTCCAGAATTCATTACAACAAATCTTAATCAGTTTTGCAGATGTTATTGACTGGTAGTCGAGCAAAATGGTGCCGATTTCATGTAACGGCACGTCACTTACCAATAGAACCGATTTAACTTCTCCTTCGGCGGCTATACAGTAGTTGGAGATAACTTCAGCACCGGGTATTTCGGGTATGGCAGCCACTGGCACTAAACCTACATCCGCGGTACCATGTATAAGCTTCTCCGCGCAAGCGGAAGGAACATCTTTACTTAAAACAATATCATCTTTAACCGAAAAATTTTCCAGACCATAAACAAAGGGCAGTGAATTTATGTAGGAAACACAGGATACTTTTACTTTCATAATTATCTCAGGCGGTTACCGGTTCGTGATGCATCATTCGGAAAATCATTTCCTGCAGCAGTTCATGTTCATCAGCCGATAAATTATTAACGCCTTTCGACCGCAGGTCATATTCGTGCAGGATTTCAATGGCCCTGATTGCTGACTTAACCGAAAATGTTCTGGCTGCCTGCTCATAGTCCCTTAAAAAGAA
The DNA here is from genome assembly GCA_964587075.1 of uncultured Flavobacteriaceae bacterium. Classification (GTDB taxonomy): domain Bacteria; phylum Bacteroidota; class Bacteroidia; order AKYH767-A; family OLB10; genus CAZPKJ01. Next base: position 2,910 of record CAZPKJ010000110.1, read on the forward strand.
TGAATTTATTCCCAGTACCGAAGACATGTTAACACCCGGCTTACCCTTGTATACATGATACGTGATTATTTTGGTGAAGAATGCATGCAGGGTTGACAAGGTAAGAACCATGGGATTGCTTTTAGGATTAGCGCCAAAATAATTTACAATCCGGTTGATCTTTAAAAAATCTTTTTTAACAAGGGCTTTTTGTAATTCAAATACATTGAAATCTTTGCTGATACCAATGCTTTTTTCGATCATTTCGGTATTCAGCATAGTGCCTGCCGGAACATTAATCATCAGTTTATCGAGTTCATTGGAAACTTTCGACAACTCCGTTCCCAGGTAATCGCCAAGCAATGTCGCTGCCGAATCAGGGATACTATATCCTTTACTTTTTACGTATGCCTGAATCCAGATATGAATCTTATCGTCATATACGCGTTTCGATTCAAAATAAACGGTAGCAGATTCCAGCTGTTTGCCAAGTCTGGTCCGTTTGTCGACTTTTTTATACTTGTAACAAAACACAAGCACGGTTGACTTTTGCGGATTCTTCAGATAGGACAAAAATACATCCTGTTCATCAACCGAATCATTAGCCTCATCCTCATCTTCCGTTCCGGCACTTTCGCCGGCCTGTTTGTTCTTTTGCGGAAACATATCCTTAATATCCTGCGCTTCACGTACAATTACAACCTGAAAATTCGACATCATAGGATATTGCCGGGCGTAACTTATAACACCGGAAATATTTACATCGCGCCCATATAAAATAGTTTGATTGAATTCCTTTTCATCCTGCGATAAAACCTTGTCCTCAATCATGGATGCAATCTGGTCTATATAATAGGGTTCTTCGCCGTGTAAAAAATAGACCGGCTGATATGCCTTTGCATTCAGGCTTTTTACTATCGCATCAAAAGTTTGCGCTGCCATAATTTTAAAACTTCAGATGCTTTACCGTAAGTCCGTTATTGATCAATTCATTCAACGAATCAATTCCTATCCTCAGATGACTTTCTACAAAATCGGCGGTAACACGCTTGTCGCTCTCCGCTGTTTTAATACCTTCCGATATCATAGGCTGATCCGATACCAGCAACAGTGCACCGGTTGAAATCTGGTTGGCAAAACCGGTAACAAAAATGGTTGCTGTTTCCATGTCAATTCCCATGCATCGTGTTTTTTGCAAATAACTCTTAAACGATTTATCATGCTCCCAAACACGCCGGTTGGTAGTATATACGGTACCTGTCCAGTAATCCTTACCATGATTTCTGATAGTAGTTGAAACCGCTTTTTGCAAACTGAATGCAGGCAGGGCAGGTACTTCATCCGGCAAATAATCCGACGATGTTCCTTCTCCGCGTATGGCGGCAATTGGCAATATCAGATCACCGAGCTTATTTTTCTTTTTTAATCCACCGCATTTTCCAAGGAACAAACAAGCCTTCGGATTGATACTGCTTAACAGATCCATGATAGTGGCAGCATTTGCGCTACCCATTCCAAAATTAATAATGGTAATTCCTTTTGCGGTCGCGTTTGGCATGGGTTTGTCTTTACCACTAACGGTTACCTTGTGTATTTTGGCAAACATGTCAACATAGTTGGCAAAATTGGTAAGTAAAATATATTTGCCAAATTTGTCGATGGAAGTACCCGTATAACGGGGAAGCCAGTCGGTTACAATGTCTTTTTTACTTTTCAATGTATTTCGGTATTAATTATCTTAAAAAATCCCCTTCCGGTTTGTACATTAGCCTATTCGGAACAAAGTTACTATGAATTTGCCATCTTATAATTTCCGGATCAGAACGAAAGGCCAAAATAAGGAAATTTTTGACTCAATACGCCGGAAATTTGTGTCATTAACGCCTGAGGAATGGGTCAGGCAGCATTTTATCATGTATATGTTAAGCGACCTGGGTTATCCGAAGGGTTTTATTGCTGTAGAAAGGGCACTTACGGTTAATGAGAGGATTAAAAGGGCCGATATTATTGTTTATAATCCGGCCGGCAACCCCTGGATGATAGTTGAATGTAAATCGCCTGATGTATTGCTAAATGAGGACGCCTTTTATCAGGCAGCAGGCTATCATTTGAAACTAAACGTTGAATATCTGATAATTACCAACGGATTAAATCATTATTGCTGTAAATTTGCTGACGGAAAATTTCATTTTATCGAAAATTTTCCAACTTATAACCGGTAACAGGAGTAACTTTTTACATTATTATGAAGGTTTTAAAATGGATTATCATTGTATCACTGATTGTTATTATTGGGGCAATTTCCATAGCCTTTTTGTACCTGCAAAGCTCCAGGCCCGTTTATCACGGTGAACTTCACATCAAGGGCATCAGCAACCAGGTTAAAATTTATTTCGACAATTACGGGATTCCACATATTGTAGCGCAAAATGAAAAAGACGCCTATTTCGCACTGGGATATGTTCAGGCGCAGGAGCGTTTGTTTCAGATGGAACTGTTACGCAGGATTTCGGCAGGCAGGCTTTCAGAAGTTCTGGGCGAAGACATGATACCGGTAGATGCATTCTTCAGAACCCTGGGTATTTATAAAAGTGCCAGAGAAGCAGCTGCCATGTTTTTCAGCAAACCCGAAGAGCCCTGGCAACACAACACACTATCTTACCTGCGCGGCGTGAACGCGTTTATCGCATCGGGCCCTACCCCGCCCGAGTTTGTATTGCTTCAAATTCCAAAGGAAAAATTTACACCCGAAGATATTTATCTTATCACGGGTTATATGTCGTTCAGTTTTGCCGAAGCCCTGAAAACAGATCCTATCCTCGACAAAATTAACCGGAGATTGGGTGCCTCGTACCTGAATGCGTTTAATTGGGGAGAATCAACCGGAAGCCATTCTAATGCAACTGACAGCACTATTCTTATTAACGACAGCATCGCGTCTTTTGCCAGCCTGGTTACCGACCGCATGCCGCTTTCGCCATGGCTCGGAAGTAATGGCTGGGTGCTGGCCCCTTCGAGATCTGTATCCGGCAAAGTGCTTTTTGCGAATGATACACACATCGGCTATCAGCAGCCTGCTGTTTGGTACGAAGCTCACATCGAATATCCGGGATTTCATTTGTATGGCAAGTACCTTGCGGGGATGCCCTTTCCGCTCATCGGACATAACAGGGAAATAACGTGGGGCCTTACTATGTTCGAAAATGACGACATGAACTTATATCGTGAAAAATCGGATGGTAAGTTTCCAGGAAAATATTTTTACAAAGGCAGATGGGAAAATTTTCGATCTAAAACAGAAACGATACTGGTAAAGAATAAACCCGATACCACTTTTGTTGTTCGGGAATCGGTTCATGGCCCTGTAATCAATGATGTATTGCCTCAACTTGACAGCACGGATACAAACCCGGTAGCCGTTTGGTGGACTTACACCCGGTTTCCCGCTACAGCGTTGCAGGTTACCTATGAACTGGCAACATCCGGAAATATGGACAATGCCAGGAAAGCCGCCTCTAAGGTTAATGCTCCCGGTTTAAATATATTGTATGGCGATGCGGCAGGAAACATTGCCATGTGGTCGGCGGCCAAATTACCCATCTATCCTGCGGGGATCAATACAAAAACAATACTGGATGGTGAAAGTGGCGAACACGACATTTTGGGATACTATGATTTTACCGATAACCCGCAAATTGAAAACCCGGCTTCTGGCGTAATAGTTTCGGCCAATCAACCACCATTACCTGTAAGGGGGCTGAACTATCCGGGTTATTACGCACCTTACGACCGGGTCAACCGGATTGATTCGCTGCTTGCCACTAAAGAAAAATGGTCACTGAAGGATTTGGAAGTTATCGTTAATGATGCCACTTCAACCGTGCAGGCCAAAAACGCATATATCATTTTGGATGTCCTGCAGGGAGATACCGTCCTCACTGCATCGGAAGTTCATATCAAAGCTGCACGTGCATTAATATCGTGGACCGGATCACACTTACTGAAAGATATTGCACCGGGTATCTATTATAAAATAATTGCCAATATTTTTAAGCTTACATTCGAAGATGAGCTGGGAGAAAATGATTATAAAATAATAATCAATTCACACCTGATGAAAAATTCATACACTTCGATTTTACTAAACGACAGCAGCCAATGGTGGGATAATATACATACAGCTCCGGAGCGTGAAACCAGAAAACAGATATTCTCCCGTGCTTTTTCATCCGCTGTTGCAGATATGGTTAAAGCCAACGAGGATATTGCCAATTGGTCGTGGGGAGGTATTCACACCGTTGAGCATGTGCATCCGGTTGGCCGGAAAAGTCCGCTGGATAAAATATTTAATGTTGGACCATTTCCGGTAAGAGGTGGTATTGAAACAATAAACAACGCGGGATTTCCACTGGAAGTAACAGGAAGTTTTAAGGTAAGCTATGGACCGGCTATGCGCACTTTAATCGACTTCAAAAATCTTGATAACGGACTCAGTGTATTACCAACGGGTCAATCGGGACATGTAAGAAGCCCACACTACCATGATCAAACATCATTGCATCTTGCGGGAAAATTCAGGCCAATGATTATGAACAAAACCCGGATAGAAACCAAAAGCACAAGTATCCTCACGTTGCGCCCTCAATAATCAATCATTTTTTGCACGAAAGTGTATCGAAATTGGAACGCCGGTTAGATTAAAATTCTGGCGCAACTGATTTTCGAGATATCGCCGGTAAGGATCCCGGATATATTGAGGCAGGTTACAAAAAAAAGCAAAATGCGGATTTGCTCCCGGCAGTTGGGTAATATATTTTATTTTAACTGATTTCCCCTTTAAGGCGGGGGGCGGGTAATGTTCAATTACCGGCAGCATAACTTTATTTAAACTCGAAGTGGAGATTTTCTGTTTCCTGTTGGCAAAAACTTCAAGTGCAGTTTCTAACGCTTTGTGTATACGTTGTTTGTTTATTACCGAAGTAAATAAAACCGGGATATCATTAAAAGGAGCCAGCTTTTTTCTTATTTCCGATTCATATTCTTTGGTATTCTTATCTTTTCCTTCAATGAGATCCCACTTGTTAACCAGTATAACGATTCCTTTTTTATTCCGTTCAGCAAGGCTGTAAATGTTAATATCCTGGGCTGTTAAGCCTTTGGTAGCATCTATCATTAAGATACACACATCAGCCTCTTCCAGGGCGCGAATGGTGCGCATCACCGAATAGAACTCCAAATCTTCTTTAACTTTGGTTTTTCTTCGTAAGCCAGCCGTATCGATCAGGTAAAAATCGAAACCGAACCCCTGGTACCTGGTATAAATGGTATCGCGGGTTGTCCCTGCCACTGGAGTGACAATGGTTCGTTCGCTGCCAATAAGTGTATTTAACAGCGAAGATTTTCCAACATTAGGTTGCCCTACTATAGCGAATTTTGGCAAGTTATCCTCAGGTGGCTCCTCTTTCGAAAAATCTTTCACCACTTCATCCAGTAATTCGCCTGTTCCGCTTCCGCTGATGGCTGAAATGGAGTAAATCTCACCCAACCCCAACTTGTAAAATTCAGCGTGCTCATAGGCCCGTAATCCACTGTCCACTTTGTTGGCTACCAGGATAACCTTTTTCCTGGTCTTCCGAAGTATGCGGGCAACGTCCTCATCGAGATCGGTCAATCCGGTAGTTACATCCAGTAAGAAAAGTATCACATCAGCTTCTTCAATCGCCAGGGTAATCTGCTTTCGGATTTCACTCTCAAAAACATCTTCCGAACCGGTAATATATCCACCGGTGTCAATTACCGAAAAGTGATGTCCTGTCCATTCCGCTTTTCCGTAATGCCGGTCGCGGGTAACACCACTTGTTTCATCCACAATAGCCTTACGCTCCTGAACGAGCCGGTTAAACAGTGTTGATTTCCCCACATTGGGCCTTCCTACTATAGCTACAATATTCGACACGTTGATTAATCTTTTTTATATCCGAACTGGTCAAGCATTCTTTCATCATCGCGCCAATCGGACTTAACCTTAACTGTCAGGTCCAGATAGATGTGCTTACCAAGTAATTTTTCAATTTTATGACGCGATTCGGTTCCAAGCCGCTTTATGGCTTCACCTTTATGGCCCAGTATGATGGCTTTTTGAGATTCACGGTCGACATAAATTTCGCACCGAATACGATCGATATCGGGTTGTTCCCTGTATTCAATTATTGACACTTCACATGAATAAGGAACTTCTTTCTGATAAAACATCAAAAGCTTTTCGCGGATTATTTCAGCTACAAAAAATCGCAGATTACGGTCACTCAGGTCCTCCTTATCAAAATAGGGTTCACCTTCGGGAATGAATTCAAGGAGAGTTGTAACAATGGATTCGATATTAAACCCTTCGGTAGCTGATACCGGTATAATTGCTTTGGGATTCAATTCGTTTTTCCAGTAACTCACTTTTTGTTCGAGTGTTTCCTGGTCGACGGTATCAATTTTGTTAATTATTATAATCAAAGGGATTTCCAGCTTCCTGATTCTCGCTGAAACATCTTCCGAAAGAAGTTTTTCATTCGCTTCCACCACCAGCATGGCAACATCCGCATCAATCATTGTGGAATCAACAGTATCCATCATACGCTGATGCAATTTATAGGCAGGTTTAAGGATACCTGGTGTATCGGAGAAAACTATCTGGTAATCAGTTGAATTAAGTATACCCTTAATGCGGTGCCGGGTAGTTTGTGCTTTAGCTGTTACAATTGATAAATTCTCCCCAATAAGCCGGTTCATCAGGGTCGACTTACCTACATTGGGCTTTCCAATAATTGCTACAAATCCTGACTGGTGTTTCATAATTGAGGAGCGCAAAGGTACTAAATAGCGGGGCGCAGCCGGCCATGCTTGGAGGCTGTGATGAAAACAGACATTGGAAATCAGCATAAAATTTCTTATAAAATGTTAAATATAAGCTATTTATGTTCCAAGGTAAACGGAAAAATAAATCCTTAACATCTTCCGCAGCCATTGAAGAACCATTAATAAATTATATTACCTTTGCTGTCCCAAATTGATCGTTAGAAGTACAAAATATTGCGGGGTGGAGCAGTGGTAGCTCGTTGGGCTCATAACCCAAAGGTCATCGGTTCGAGTCCGGTCCCCGCTACTAAAGAGGACTGGTCGGCATTTTTGCCGGCCTTTTCTTTTATACTGTCATCCCAAATGCTTGATAAATAGCGTGCTCTGGAGAAAAACGGGTTGATATTCCGGGTTAGATATTTTCGTTTTACGGGGTGTACGTCGTCAAACCAAAGTGAACTTTTCAAGGGTAGATATTTTGGACACTT
>CAZPKJ010000111.1:0-8512 GCA_964587075.1 uncultured Flavobacteriaceae bacterium
ATCGACTGGAACGTTACTGCCAGGTTTAACCATCCCTATGTAAAGATTTTTGAAGAAGAGCGCGAACTCACCGTTATGCTGCTGGTGGATATCAGTGCCTCGGGAAATTTTGGAACATCTCAGCAGTTTAAAAGGGAACTTATTACCGAATTGTGCGCCGTATTGTCGTTTAGCGCCATTCAGAACAACGATAAAATCGGTGTGATTTTCTTTACGGATAAAATTGAAAAGTTTATACCTCCCAAAAAAGGGAAATCGCATATTTTAAGAATTATTCGCGAACTGATTGATTTTACCCCTGAATCGAAAGGTACCGATATTGGAAATGCCTTGCAGTATTTTACCAATATGATTAAAAAAAGGAGCATTGCTTTTCTGATTTCCGATTTTATGTCGCCGGGATATTCGGATGCTTTAAAAATAGCCGCCAGAAAACACGACCTGGTTGCTATTCGCATTTATGATCAGCGGGAAACCGAATTACCTGCGGTGGGACTCATCCGGTTGCAGGAAGCCGAGACAGGAAAACGGATTTGGGTTGATACTTCACGAAGGATTGTACGTGAACGGTATAAACTGAACTGGGAGAAGAGACAGATGGAACTGGATTCGATTTTCCTGAAATCGGGCGTCGATCAGGTAAGAATTGGAACCCACCAGAATTATGTGCAACCACTGATTAACCTGTTTAAGAAAAGGGAGCGCAGGGCATGATGAAAACAGTTAAAAAACTATACCGGTTTATCTTTTACAGTGTTTTTTGCGCCTTGACTGCCCTATCCCCTGCAACTGCGTGGAGCCAGGAAAAACCGGGCAGGCTTACCCTGTTGGCCGATACTAACAAGATTCTTATTGGCTCACAATTCAGGCTCACCGTTACATTGGAAATGCCGGAGAATTTTACCGGTTCCATGCCCCAATTACCCGATACTTTTTCGAAACTTGAAGTATTGGTGCGTGAACCCGTAGATACCCTGATTGCGGAAACAGGTGGTTTGGTAAGGCTTCGACAACAATATATCTTAACTTCATTTGATTCGGGTTACCATGTTATACCACCAGTTTCATCCAGCCTGCGTAGTTCCAGGGATACTACCTTGTTGCTGTTGGAATCAAAGCCTCTTCTCATTACGGTTAAGTCCGTTGATGTAGATACTTCCAGGGCAATCCGCGATATCAAACCCAAAGTCGAAATGCCTTTCACCTGGCAGGACGCGCTGCCCTGGGTAGCAGGGCTGGCTCTCATTGCTGCAATTATTTATTTGCTTTCGCGATGGCTCAAAAACCGTAAGAAAGGAACTTCTGAACCAGTTCAGGTTATTCCGTCAAAACCGGCACATGAACTGGCTCTTGAACAGCTGCAGGAGCTTCAAATGAAAAAGTTGTGGCAGCAAGGTAACTTTAAAGCCTACCATTCGGAGCTTTCGGATATCGTAAGAACATTTATCGATAATCGCTGGAACACTACCGCAATGGAAATGACCACAGATGAAATACTTCATTTGACTGTTATCCGGCAACAGGATTCAATAAATTTCCAGTCACTGAAAGCTATGTTAGAGCTGGCCGATCTTGTAAAATTTGCCAAACTGGTTCCCATAGCTGCCGATAATGAGAAAAGCATGGAATCGGCCCTGCAGTTTGTGAAAGCCAACATACCATCAGAAGTTGAAAAGGAGGCGGTATCATGATGCATGATATTGAATTTGCCAATCCCGGTTTTCTGTACTTGTTTGCCTTGCTGCCAGTGCTCCTGGTGGTACACTGGCGGATTCGCTCAAAGCGGCGAACCGATGTTACCATCTCTGATTTTGGAACGCTCACGGGTTATAAACCCAGCTTCCGACAACGCATGGGCTGGTTGCCTATAACGTTTCGAATGGCTGCCTTAAGCCTTATTATCATTGCGCTGGCCCGGCCCCAGTCATCATCAAAAGGCACCAATGTAACTTCCGAAGGTATTGCCATTGTGCTTGCCATGGACATAAGCAGCAGCATGCTCGCCGAAGATTTACGGCCCAACCGAATCGAAGCTGCCAAAAAAGTTGCTTCCGAATTTATCACCGGCAGACCAAATGATTTAATCGGTTTGGTCGTATTCAGCGGCGAAAGTTTCACCCAGTGCCCGCTCACCAGCGATCATTCAGTGTTGTTGAATTTAATGGATGGTATTAAGAGCGGCATCCTGGAGGATGGTACCGCTCTCGGCGAAGGCCTGGCTACAGCGGTGGCGCGTATTAAAGACAGCCCTTCAAAAAGCAAGGTTATTATTTTGCTTACCGATGGGGTCAATAACTCAGGATCTATCGCTCCCGTAACTGCAGGAGATATTGCAAAAACTTTTGGAATACGGGTTTATACCATTGGAGTGGGACGCAACGGCAACGCCCCCTACCCATTCAAAACACCCTTTGGAATTCAATATCAGAATGTAGAGGTTAAAATTGATGAAGCCGTTTTGAGGGGAATTTCTGCTGCTACTGATGGTAAGTACTTCAGGGCTGTCGACAACAACAAACTCAGGAGTATTTATGAGGAAATCGACAAAATGGAAAAAACTAAAGTGGAAGTTACCGAGTTCCGGAGATACTCTGAAGAATATCTGCCGCTGGTCATGATGGCCTTGTTGTTTTTTGGTGCCGAAATTCTGCTCCGTTTAACGTTATTGAAAAGTCTGCCCTAACCAAAATAAACATGTTTCGATTCGAAAATCCCGAATATCTGAATATTTACCTGGTGCTTCCGGTGTTTATTCTGCTGTTTATTTTACTGAGAATATGGAAGAAAAAGGCGATACTGAAATTCGGAGACGTAAAACTAACGCGGCGCCTTTTTGCCGATGTTTCGGTACCAAAAGCCTATGTTAAGTTTATTCTCCTGATGCTTGCTTTTTGTTCGCTGGTTTTCGCTTTCGCGCGACCGCAGCTGGGAACCAAACTCGAAGAGGTGAAGCGTGAAGGAGTAGATGTTGTGATTGCACTGGATGTTTCCAACAGCATGAATGCCGAAGATATTCGTCCGAACCGGCTTGAACGGAGCAAGCAGGCTATTTACCGGCTTATCTCGCAATTGCAGGGCGACCGCATTGGTCTCATTGTATTTGCAGGCCAGGCATATGTGCAATTACCTGTCACTACCGATTATGGCGCGGCGAAACTATTTCTTTCAACTGTTAGCACCAACATGGTTCCCACACAGGGTACAGCCATTGGAAGTGCTATCCGAATGGGCATACGTTCCATAGGCGACAGCGCCCGTACCAACAGTACCATTCTGGTAATAACTGATGGTGAAAACCATGAAGACGATGCCATTGAAGCTGCCCGCGAAGCATCCGGAAAAGGCATAGCAGTGCACACAGTAGGCATGGGATCGCCCGATGGTACACCTATCCCGGTTTACCGGAATAATACAAAAACAGGTTTTTTACAGGACCGGTCGGGGTCAACCGTAATTACTAAACTAAATGAGGAAACACTTCAGCAAATTGCCGATGCAGGAAAGGGAAAATATGTACGGGCATCAAACTCCGACGACGGAATATCGTTAATATTGAAGGAAATTGAAAAGATGGATAAAAAAGAATTCTCTTCCAAATTGTTCACCAGTTATGAGGACCAGTTCCAGTATTTCCTTGGCTTAGCCCTGTTATTTCTGTTGCTCGATTTCTTCATCTCCGAAAGGAAAAGCGAATGGATTAAACGGTTGAATCTCTTTGAAACCAAAAAAAAATAAATCACAGATGGTGGCTGTATTTAAATATGTATTGGCGTTAACTGCTCTGATGATGATGCTTCAGCCTTACAAACTGATGGCACAAAAAGAACGGCGTGAAATTCGCGAGGGTAACAAAATGTATGAAGAAGGAAAGTACAGCGATGCTGAAACAGGTTACCGGAAAGCCTTACAGAAAAACAGCGGTTCGTATGCGGGTACCTACAATCTTGGAAGTTCACTATACCGGCAGAAAAAATATGACGAGGCCATTCAAAGCTATAAATCGGCTTCGGCGGCTGCAAAAAATAAAAATGAAAAATCAAACAGCTTTCATAATTTAGGCAATGCCTACGTTCAGGCTCAAAAGTACCAGGAGGCGATAGAAGCCTACAAGGAAGCATTAAAAATAAATCCCGACGACAGCGACACCCGGTACAATATGGCCTATGCGCAATCCATGTTAAAGCAACAGCAACAACAACAACAACAGCAACAGCAGAACCAGAATCAGGACAAAAACAAACAGGAAAATAAGGACGATAAAAACGAATCAAACAAAGAGGAAAAGAATAACGAAAACCGGGATCAGAAGAGTCAGCAGCAACAGGAAGAAAAAGAAAATGAGAAAAAGCAGCCGCCACAGCAACAACAAAAGATTTCGAAAGAAGATGCCGAAAGGATGCTGAAAGCCTTGCAGAACGAAGAGCAAAATTTGCAGGAAAAATTAAATAAGAAGGAAGGACAACGTATACGTGTCGAAAAAGACTGGTAATTTCAACATGATTACTAATACGCTGAAATATCATATACGATTGCTATGTTTGATGGCACTGGCAGTTATTTCAGTTTCTGCTGCCCGGGCACAAACATTCACGGCATCGGTAAATAAAAATCCGGTAGGACTGAATGAACAGTTCCAGCTCACTTTTACACTCAATGGCAGTGGATCGGGATTTAAGTCGCCGTCGCTTACCGATTTTATGGTACTCTCGGGGCCAAACCAGTCAACAAGCATGCAATTCATCAACGGCGCTGTTTCGCAATCGGTGTCGTACAGCTTCATTCTACAGGCGCGGAAAGAGGGTACCTTCAAACTCGAACCCGCAACTATCGAATCGGGCGGCAAAGTGGTTCTTTCGAATATCCTTACCATAAATGTGGTACCCGGAAGCAGCCAGGGTAACAAAGGCGGCAGTCAGGGACAGGATGATAAAACGAACATATCATCCAGCAATATTTTTATCCGTGTAGTGGTCGATAAAACCAATGTGTACCGGGGAGAAGCCATTACTGCCTCTTTTTTATTGTATACCAATGTTGATGTAGTGAATTACAGCATTAATAAAATTCCGGCGCTGAATGGCTTCTGGAGCCAGGATATTCAACTGCCGCAGCAATTGCGCCTGTACAACGAAGTTTATAAAGGTGTGAATTACCGGGTTGGTGAAATAAAAAAAGTAGTCCTGTTCCCGCAACAATCAGGTACGCTCACTATCGACCCAATGGAAGGCGAATGTATTGCACGCATACCGGTTAAACGCAACCGTTCGGGAAATCCGTTTGATATTTTCAATGACCCATTTTTTAACGATCCTTTCTTTGGAAGTGGTGGTGTTAGGGATGTACGGTTTGCTGTGAAAAGTGACCCGATCAAGATTCAGGTAAAGGGACTCCCTCCCAACCCGCCGGTTTCCTTTAACGGTGCGGTAGGTAAATTCGCAATTGAAGGAACAATCGATAAAACCCAGGTTAAAAGTAACGATGCTGTTAATTTCCGGCTGCGTGTTAACGGGAAGGGCAACCTGAAATTACTGGAAGCACCCGTGCTTGAAACCGGTCAGGAAATTGAATCCTACGATCCAAAAGTCACTGATAACATCAGTACCACTGAAAAGGGTTCATCAGGGACACGCACTTTTGAATACCTGCTTATTCCGCGTCATCAGGGAAAATATCAGATTGGCCCGGTTGAATTTTCCTATTTTGATCTTGACAAAAGAGATTATGTAACCCTTAAAACTCCTGCCTATACACTCGAAGTTGAACGGGGAAAGGATGGCGCTTCGGCACTCTCCCTTTCGGGGAAAAGCGACTTCAAAGTAATTGGCCGCGATATCAGGTTTATCAAAACACATCAGCCCGACTTTAATGCCATCGACTCCGACTTTTATGGCTCATGGTTCTTTTATGTATTGTCGTTGTTGCCTTTTGCAGGAATATTCGGCTTGATTCTGCTACGTAAACATCATCTTTCGATAAACTCGGATGCAGCAGCCGTAAAGAGCCGCAAGGCTACCCGAATGGCGCGGAAAAGGCTTGAAATTGCCAGCAAGTACCTGCGGACGGGTGACCAGGCTGCTTTTTATAATGAATCCGCCCGGGCTATCTGGGGCTATCTTGGCGATAAATTGCGTATCCCGCCGGCAACCCTTAACAAAGATTCAGCTTCAGCCGGTTTGTTACGGCGAAATGTAAGTGAGTCGCTGGTAAACGAATTATCTCAGCTGCTCGACACGTGCGAATATGCACGCTTTGCGCGGATGGCTGATGATGCCAAACCCGATCAGATTTATTCAAGAACTGTTTCACTCATAACCCGGATAGAAGATGAAATTGTTTAAAAGATTCCAGTTGTTTTGGATTTTCACTTTTGGTTTGTTGGCGGCAACCTCCGCTGAATCTACTCCTGCCGATACATTTACAAAGGCAAATGAGGCTTATATGGAACAGAATTACCAGCTCGCCATTGAATTGTATGGTAAACTGATTAAAGAGGGTAAAATTGCTCCTGAAGTATATTTTAACCTGGGTAACGCCCATTACAAAATCGGAAATATTGCCGATGCCGTTTTAAATTATGAGCGGGCAAACCGAATTGCACCTTCCGACCCCGACATTTCGCACAACTTGCGTATTGCGTACCTGGCAACCATCGATAAAATTGAACCCGCACCCATGGTTTTTTATGAGCAGTGGTGGAACGATTTTGTAAAGAGCGGCTCCGTGCATCAGCGCGCGTTGATTACTATAATGTTCCTGTGGCTCTCGCTGGCTATGATAGCGGTTTATCTTTTTTCGAACGCTGTATTTATTAAGAAGATTATGTTTTTCAGCGGTGCGGCCATGGCTGTTGCAGGACTGTTCACCTTTTATCTTACCTTCAGGCAACATCAGCATTTAAGTTCAAACCGGGGCGCCGTAATATATATTGAAAGCGCTTATGTTCGCAGTTCCCCCGATAAATCGAGCGCCAATTTGTTTCTTCTGCATGCGGGAACCAAAATTGATGTAGTGGATGAACTGGAAGGATGGAGAAAAATACGGATAGCTAATGGTAACGAGGGCTGGATTGAGGCGGATGCTATGGAACTTATCTGATAAGCGACCTCCCGCATTTTCGACTTACCGACAAATTACCACAATTCACCGACGCAGGTTGTTCAGGCACCGATTTACTGTTTTTTCACGGTATGATCCTGTATACTTTTGATAAAAATTAAAACATAAATCAAATGGAAATTATCGACCCCGAACAAAAACGAGAGTTTGAAGCCAAAAGAAATCTTTCAGGCTCTGTCTCCAACGATTCATCCGGAAGGCTTATTGCAGGATTGCTGGTTATTGCAATTGGCCTAATTCTGCTGGCTAGAAAAATGGGATTCTATTTTCCCGACTGGCTGGTATCATGGCCCATGGTCCTCATAGCGATTGGCATTATAATAGGTGCAAAAAATGCTTTTCGTCCGGGTGGATGGATTGCTGCCGTTACCATAGGTGGTATATTTCTGATTGACAGGTTTCTTCCCGACTTAAACCTTCGTCCCTACATTTGGCCGGTTATACTGATCATTATTGGGGCCATCATAATCATTTCACCAAACAGGCACCGTCGCGGACTGCATTCACGTATGAAATCCAGGGTTGGCGATTCCGGTACCATTTCGAGCGACGAACTGCTTGATACCACCAGTGTGTTTGGTGGCGTGAAAAAAAACGTGATCAGTAAAAATTTCAAAGGAGGTGAAGTGACCTGTATCTTCGGCGGAGCTGAAATTAATCTCTCTCAGGCCGACATCCAGGGAAAGGCATTTCTGGAAGTAAACCAGCTCTTTGGCGGAACCAAACTCATTATTCCTGCCAACTGGCAGGTACAATCCGAATCAACTGCTATCCTGGGTAGTGTTGAAGATACCCGGGTTGGATACAGGGACCTGGTTGACCCCGATAAAATCCTGGTGCTTGAAGGGACATCCATTTTTGGCGGAATAAGTATAAAAAGCTTTTAATGTATTTGTCTTTAGCCGGGAAGGAACTTGTACCCTCCCGGTTTTTCATGTAATATTGTAATGGTAACAAGTTTTATACTCTGAGCATTACTTCCGCAATTTATTTATTTTGAACCGGTACCTGAACCTTCTGTTTCTTATAGCCTGGAGTATCATTCATGGTTTGATACTTTTAAAATCGGGGTATTCTGCAGGGTTTGCCGTATGGGATAGCTTTATCAGTAATACCCTGCTGGCTCTAATCGCGACTGGTTTGATTTTCGCTACCCGCTTTTACAGGTTAAATTTTGGGTACATAATTTATTATCTGCTCGCACTCTTACTACTCGCCATGCTGCATGGCTTTATTTTTTCCGAAATTATTCAGTATCCAATAATATATAACCAGCAGTACCGTAAACTTTCCGAATCATTTGAATTAATACGACTGGCCAGTGTATTTTTATTGCTGATAATTAATAGTTGCTTCATTTGGATGCAACAACTAAGAACGGAATACAATGAGGAAC
>CAZPKJ010000111.1:8522-10217 GCA_964587075.1 uncultured Flavobacteriaceae bacterium
CTCGTATCGATCCAATTAAAAAAAACGCCGATAGCGCTGAATTATCGCATTTAATGATGAAAATGCAACCTCACTTCCTTTTCAATACCCTGAATTCGGTAAACGCGCTGATGCAGACCGACACCAAAGCTGCCTCCGCCATGGTACAACAGCTGGCCGATTTCCTTCGCGGCTCCCTGAAACATGATAATAACCGCTTCTCTACTTTCGGTGAAGAAATAGAACTGCTGCGAATGTATCTGAGTATTGAAAAAGTACGGTTCGGAAACCGGTTGGACGTTAATTTTGATATCAGAGAAAATACCTATGACCAGAAAGTACCAGGCTTGTTGTTACAACCTTTAATTGAAAACGCAATAAAATTCGGTCTTTATGAAACTCTCGGTCAGGTAACAATTCACATATGCGCAGAACTGAAAAACCAGTACCTTCATATCTCCATTTTAAACCCCTATGATGCTAAAAACAAACATGGAGTAAAAGGCACCGGCTTTGGATTATCGTCGCTCAAACGCCGGCTATACCTTATTTACGGCCGGAACGACCTTTTGCAGATACATAATCATGAAGGTACCTTTACCGCCTCGTTGTCAATTCCACAAGAATGAGTTACAAAGTAATTATAATTGATGATGAACCGCTGGCAATTTCTGTTATCAGAAGTTATCTCAACGACTTTCCTGAAATGGAAATTACAGATGAATGCCACAACGGCTACGAAGGGTTGCAATCTGTGCAGAAGCATCAGCCTGATTTGATTTTTCTCGACATACAAATGCCTAAGATCAATGGATTTGAAATGTTGAGCCTGCTGGACAACCCTCCGTTTGTAATATTTACTACCGCATTTGATGAGTTTGCGATTAAAGCTTTTGAATTGAATGCGCTCGATTACCTGATGAAACCTTTCAGTAAAGAACGATTCAGCCAGGCACTAAGTAAATTTATTAACCGTACTGCTGAAAATTCCGGACAACCATTACAGCAAATTGCTTCCTCTGTAGAATATCCCCAGCAGCCAATGAGCAGAATTGTGGTTAAAGCGGGGAATGATATACGCATTGTACCATTGGAAGAAATAAAATACATTGAAGCATACGATGATTATATCAAGATAAATATTGAAGGTGATTGTTTTCTCAAAAAGCAAACTATGGCAAAAACCGAATCGATGCTGCCCGAATCGGAGTTTATACGGGTACACCGTTCGTTTATCCTGAACCTGAATCAGGTAAACCGGATTGAACTTTCGGGAAAAGATAGCTATACGGCTATTTTACGCGATCAGTCCAGCATTCCGCTGAGCCGTTCGGGATATTCGAAACTGAAATCAGCACTTGGAATATAATATTTCACCACCTTAGCATCACAAAACAATTTAACCAATCCAGGTATTATGAAATATGCGTTTTTCACCGGCATGGGACGATCGGGAACAAAATTTATTACGTCGCTGCTCAGCCAGGACACCAATGCCACTGTGCTGCACGAACATATTGGAAACCGTGAATTTTGGTTGCTCAGCTGGTACCTTCCGGGCGATGTGTATGCCCAACCTTATCTGAAACGCATCAGGGATATTTTAAACAACCGTTATAACACTCCCTTATTTATTGATGTGAATGGTTACTTGCAAAACTGTGTTCCTGAATTGCAGGATGTTTTTAAACCTGATAAAGTTTTTCATTTTGTAAG
>CAZPKJ010000112.1:0-2525 GCA_964587075.1 uncultured Flavobacteriaceae bacterium
TGTATGTTTTATTTTTGTAGCTCATTGTATTTATTTATTATAGTGAATTAATAAAATTTGCAATGTTATCCCAACTCCATTCCTTCACACTTCGTTTGCTGAGTTCAGGTGGTATTGAATATTTATCATCTTTGCGAACATGAATACCCATTGTAGGAACATTTTCTTCATCAGCACACTTGATTTCCCATCGTGCGCCACCTGCATGATAGGTATGGTTGCTTAACAGCACAATAACACCGTCGCTTTGTTTTATTTTCTTCCTACAATTTCTTTTCCATTCACCTTCTGACCACGGTTCTTTAACAGACATATCAACGAAGGAAAAGGGTGAACGTTTATTTTTAGCCTGAGCAACCATAAAATCGCGGTATTTTGAATCTTCAACTGCGAAGCTCACGAAGACCTTCTTGTTTTTTTTGGAAGAGCTTTTTTTACCCTCTTCTCCAAATAGAGCATCGAACAAAACAGCAGCTGCACCAATTCCTAATAATACTTTCCACCAATTGGTTTTGTTATTTTCTGTTGATTGCATAGGATTAAGAGTTAGGAGATACTGCTTTATATCCTATTGGTGTCGGCTTTTGTTCTTCAGTAGTTTTAATGGAGGCTCTATACTTTTCAGTTAATCTAAATTCCGCAAAATGTCCAAATCCATCTTCAGTAAACAGCTCAATTAAATTTTCGCCCTCCAAATGAAAAAGTATATCCATTAAGTCAGCTAAATCTGGTTTTGGTGCTTCTATTTCTTTCCATATTTCAACAGGGTCGTGTTGACCATGAATACTTTTCATGAAAGCAACAAATAAAAATCGACCTATAAAGTTTTGATTATCGTCTGAATAAATTTCCTGTGTTGTAAGCCGTTTTCGTGACGTAGTTTTTGGTTTTAACTCTAAGGAATCAGGATTAAATTCGGTTGACTGCATATCCTTACCTTTAAACCAGGTGCAAATTACCCGATTATAATTGTAAAGCTCTTTCAAACTGTCGTTGCGTTGTTTTACGTAGCCTTCAACAGTCATATCCGGTCCTCCGGATTTAAGGCGAACTATATCACCTTCCTTAAATTTTGGTTGCGTACTCATACTTAAAGTATTTTAAAAATTAGACATGGCCCCAGTAAATCAAAAATCTTACCGAGCACATTTCATGAGACTTTATGTCAGGGAATTGTAAAAACCACTGACAAAAGATACTTAAAATTAGAAAATTTGGGAATAGAATTG
The DNA here is from genome assembly GCA_964587075.1 of uncultured Flavobacteriaceae bacterium. GTDB lineage: Bacteria > Bacteroidota > Bacteroidia > AKYH767-A > OLB10 > CAZPKJ01. The sequence goes on from CAZPKJ010000112.1 coordinate 1,230, forward strand.
GAAAATTTGGGAATAATAGAAAATAAAAAGGCCACACAAATATGTATGGCCTTAGTAATCAAGCTATTGAGTGGATACACTCCGCGGACCCGAAGGGATTCGAACCCCAAACCTCCTGATCCGTAGTCAGGTGCTCTATCCAGTTGAGCTACGGGACCCAATTTTAAGGCTGCAAAGATAAGTGAATTAGTTCAAACACAAAACCCGGTACATACCGGGTTTTGTGTTTGAGTATCTGCTTATTCCGGTTTCTGACCCTTGTCCGGCTTTGCAATGGTATCTCGCATTTCGGTATCGGCCTGGATATTTTTCATCCGGTAATAGTCCATAATACCCATATTTCCGGTACGGAATGCTTCGGCCATAGCCTTTGGTACTTCTGCCTCCGCCTCAATAACTTTAGCGCGTGCTTCCTGAGCTTTAGCTTTCATTTCCTGTTCAGAAGCAACAGCCATGGCACGACGTTCTTCCGCTTTGGCCTGTGCCACTTTCAAATCAGCACTCGCCTGCTCGGTTTGTAATTTGGCTCCAATATTTTCACCAACATCAATATCTGCAATATCGATAGACAGAATTTCGAACGCGGTTCCGGCATCCAAACCTTTGGTTAAAACGGTTTTCGAAATCTGGTCGGGATTTTCGAGTACTGACTTATGATCCAAAGCGGAACCTATATTCGTTACAATACCTTCGCCCACTCTGGCTAAAATAGTCTCCTCTCCGGCACCTCCAACCAGCTGATTGATGTTCGCCCGTACCGTTACTCTTGCCTTCACCAGTAACTGAATACCATTTTTAGCCATAGCCGAAACCGGTGGTGTATCGATCACACGCGGATTTACCGATAACTGCACCGCATCAAACACGTCGCGTCCCGCAAGGTCAATGGCCGTGGCAGTTTTAAAAGTTAACGGAATGTTCGCTTTATCGGCTGATATTAATGCCTTAATCACATTAAATACGTTTCCGCCGGCCAGGAAATGGGTTTCTATTTCATTCGAAGTTAAACTCAACCCCGCTTTGGTGCCGTTAATGAGTCCGTTCACCACTACTCCGGGAGGGACTTTTCGCAAACGCATCAGGATCAGGTCAAGGATACTGATTTTTACTCCCGAAAATACCGCGGTGATCCACAGGTTGACAGGAACAAAATAAAGGAACAGGAAAAAGACGATGATGGAGGCCACCACTATGAGCAGCAGGAAAGGTAGAGTCATGGTTTTGTATATTTCTTTTTAAGTTGTGATTTCAATTTTGATGTTTTGACGACCTTTTCGATTGCTTAAAGGTTGTATT
>CAZPKJ010000112.1:2535-10112 GCA_964587075.1 uncultured Flavobacteriaceae bacterium
TTCTTACCGGTGCGAAATTAGTCAATTACCTGTTAGTGTGGCGCTACCCGATAAGGATTAGCTTTGAACGGATCTCACAAGGACCTTACTGGAGGTTACTCCCAAAACAACCACCCTGGTTCCAGCATCAATCAATTCGCCCGGGGTATGCGCTTCAACGCGCTTATCGCCAATTAATACTGTACCTGAGGGTCGAAGCGCCGACAATGCAACACCCTCGTCGCCCTCCTTTATTTGAAGCTGGTTAATTTCATTTACCCTGCCATCGATGGTTTCTTTCAGACCAAAACGGTTCCAGGCCTTGGCTTTTAAGGATGTATAAATAGCCAGAAATGTCAGCATGGCGGTTGAAGCAAAGGTTATATGACCAACGGTTTGTCCAAAATCGGCATATGCTTTTACGATTCCCATAACCATCATCACGGCGCCAATAACTCCGGCTACCATACCGGGTAATACAATGATTTCGAGAATCACCAGCAATATACCCACTAATATTAATCCTGCTATCAAAGCCATGTTCAGAAGCGATTTTAGGTTGGTGAAATTACTAAATCTTACCTCGGTAACTATACCTGAATGATAAATATAGCCCGTTCATATCTCCCGAAAGGGGAAAACCGATACCTGATAAACCGGGTATTAGTCACCCGAACTTCATTTTTTACCATCATTTGCGGCTCATTGGCCAAAATGGCCCTTCAGGTACCAGTGGAATTGTGCATATTTATAATACCCCTGAGCCGGGCCGAATGACTTAATCAGTCCATTTTTCCACCATTTCAGCCGGCAATCCTCCAAACATACAATCATGAAAACTCTTTGTTGTCAAACCAAACAGTTTGTGAAGATTGAAGATCACATCATCTGTATAAACCGGCAATGCAGTCAATATTTTGGCCCTGCAAATCTGGTACGCGATTATTCCCGATCCCGGATGATAATAGCGGGAATGATGTTTACCGGGCTCTCACTGTTGGGTACAAACAATTTTAACGGTGCAGGGTCCGGCGAAAGTATTGACTTTCATCCCGGTTTTATATCGGAACAGATGCCCGTAACGTTTGCCGATATTCACACGGAAATGACCCGGCTGCAAATGGTTTGCCCCGATATTGTTCTGGCCCAGATCCGGCTCGAAAGCGGCCACCTGTCGTCGGGCCTCATGAAAAAAACCCGCAACATGACAGGAATGCGCTATCCGCTCAAGCGAAAAACAACCGCATCGGGGGTATATTTTCCTTTACAGGATACGATTATTTATGGCAATAAAGAGTTTTTAAAAACCATGATTAAGGGCGATCACTATGCTGTTTACGATAGCTGGCAGGCGTGCCTGGAGGATTATAAACTGTGGCAGGATTACAATTTCAAGGTGCGTGAAAAGTACCTGGGATTTATAGGTAAAGTTTATGCCGAGGATTCACTGTATGAATCAAAAGTCAACTACCTGAGTAACCAGGTATCCAAAATAAAATAAAAAAGGAACCCGGGGGTTCCTGTTGTTTACTTGCCAGCTTTTTTAGCTTTTTTCTCGGCCCTTTTTTCTTTCAGGGTTTTGGCAGGAGCTTTTTTTGCTTCCTTCTTTACAGTTTTTTCCTTTGACATGGTATAAAGGTTTTATGAACGATGTGAAATTATACATTCAAAAATAATTCCGCAAAGTTTTTTATTGATTATCCTTCGATTTTTTATCCACAAAAAGGTAATAGGCAATCAGGCTGATCCCTCCAAAAAGAAAAATCATGCTAAAATAGGCCACTTCCTCCATCAGGCTGGTGCTTACCGACAGGATATTACCCATAAGTATTCCAATGGCAATGCCAACCAGGAACATCCCTATTCGCATACTTGAAAAGCGGCCATCGCGTTTGGTTTGGAACAGAGCGGGGTCGGCACCTTTTTCAATCATCGACATACGTTCCTTGTGACGCGTTACAAAATAAATGTAGAGTACCCCAAACGCGCTTATAAATAATGTAATGGGTATTAAGACTTCCGATATTGGCATCATGATTTTTAAGTTTAATGGTTCAACAATATGTTATTTTCAGGTTTTGACAACGGGAGTTAGCGGGAGGTTACAACAATCACGAAAAAAATATGTAACCTTGTATAGGCTCATGTTGTCAAAAACAACTATATGGCATATCGCGACGATTCCTATTACATTTCCAGGATAACCGGGTATTCGGACATGACCGCGCTGGCAGGGCTTATAAACAAACATAAGACCCTGGCCTACAACATTGCACTTCGAATAACCCGTAATAAAGAGGATGCCGAGGAGATTGCCCAGGACGCGTTTGTGAAGGTGTATCAGTCGTTACACACTTTTAAAGGCGATTCGAAGTTTTCGACCTGGTTGTATAAAATAGTCTACCATCTTAGTCTTACCCGTATCCGTAAAAAGGACCTTTTTGACGGATCGTCAGATGATGATAACTTTAGTGAACCGGATGATGAGGCTGCATTCGATGCCCTGTCGACACTTAAAATAAAAGAGAGGAATAAATTTGTAAGCAATGCGATAAACAAGCTCGATGACAACGACCAGTTAATTGTTACCCTGTTTTACATGAACGAATTGTCCATTGATGAAATTCATGATATTACCGGGATGACCGAATCCAATATCAAAGTCAGGTTGTTCCGCTCACGTAAAAAACTTATGAGTATACTTGAAAAAGATTTGCAGGGCGAGCTTTCGTCGATATGGTAACACTAAAAAACTATTACAATTTACAAACTTCATGCTTATGAAAAATAAAGAAACCACATCCGGCTTCACGCAACCTGATCGGCTAAAGTTGTATGTTCATAAAGGTATGATGGAACAGCCGCCTGCAGGTTTTACCGAAGGAGTTTTGCAGAAGCTTCAGAAGTCACCGGCGGTTACTCCGTCGTTTTCGGGGCCGGTTATACCGGTAAAAATCCGGATAACCATTATAGCCACCATTTTACTGATTTACATAACCGCGTTTTTATCATCAGCACGGGTTGATTCATTACGCATAAATTTACCCGATTTATCAGGCCTGATAAGTTTTAGTACAACAGCATGGTTATATTCCGGTTTCACACACTATATATGGATTTTATCAGTAGCTGTATTTTCGCTTTTCCTTTTAGAATCGCTTATAAAAAATTACAAAACGTCACCGGCCTGAAGTTTCCAAATATAATATATCCTATATGTCCGGTCACATCCAAACAAAAACTGCTTTACTTTTTGGGGCAACGGGTCTGACCGGAGGCTATTTGTTAAAAATATTATTAAACGACTCACGCTATTGCAATGTGAAAATAGGTGTGCGGCAACCTTTGAAGCTTTCACACCCTAAACTGTTTGAATTTGTAACTGACTTTAACGACAACTCAGCATTACAGGCTAATGCCGTAGCGGATGATTATTTTTGCTGTTTAGGTACAACCATTAAAAAAGCCCGGAGCAAGGAAGCATTCAGGCGCGTTGATTTGGATATTCCGATACTGATGGCAAATATGGCCACTTCAGTAAAAGCAAAAAAGATGCTGGTAATTTCTTCGCTTGGCGCGGATGCCGACAGCAGAAATTTTTATCTGCAGGTAAAAGGACAAATGGAGGAAGCCGTATCTACTGCGTATGATGGTTCTCTGTATTTTTTCAGGCCTTCCCTACTGCTTGGCGAACGAAAACAATCAAGAACCGGTGAACAATTTGCCAAAATCGCAATGAAGGCCTTATCCTGGATGATGATTGGCCAGTTAAAAAAATACCGGGCGGTTCATGCACATACATTGGCCCGCTGTATGGTTGAATATGCAAACTCCGAACACCGGGGTGGTGTAATTGAATCGGATGTGATTGCAGGCTATTCCAAATAAAAGGCCCTGTTCATTATCAACAGGGCCTTTAAATTTTTCGGTTTGCAGTTAATCTCAGTACTTCACAATTTTCACAACTTTATGATTCATCTTCTCGCCTTCAATCTGTGCGAAGTAAATACCACGGTGCCACCTGCTTCCATCGACCCCTGTCTTTCCGGTGCTGTTCACCTTAATTTTTTCAATTACTCTGCCAGTAATATCTGAAATCACCATTGTCATGCCATCCACGAAAGTGAAACCCGAAAGCTCCACTTCAAATTTATTACTAAAAGGGTTCGGATAAATAACCATGGAAGCACTGTTGTTATCGGGTTGAAAAATTCCGGTCGGACCCTCTGAAATTTCAAATTTGTCGAATCCGCCTTCCAACGGATTTCCCGTACCCGGCTTATCGCTGATTAATACAATCACAGTCATATTTGAAGATAAACCGATGTGATCCAAAATGCGCACAGAGTTGGGAACCCAGGTACTGTTGGATGGTGAAGGACCTGTTATCACATCTACTTCTACGGTGGTCACGCCATTTGAAATAAAAACAAACATGGTATCGTGAGCGGCAGTATTAGAAGTAAACTGCTGGTAAAACCATCTTTCATAATTTAAATAAGGGTCATTCATACCGGTTAAATCCAACACCGGTGAAACCAACACTGCGGTCCCGTCATCAACATCATCAAAGTTCGCATTGCCCCCGCCGTTACCTGTAACAAAACACTGATCGGAACAATCGTTATTGCTGTCGAAGTCGGGATTAGCAGGTGTGGCACCAAAGAGTGTACCTGCCGGCTCGCCACGAACCCATAACCCGCTGGAGGCGGTACCACTGGATGTCCATCCATAATCAAAGGTAAAGTCATCATAAATGCGCTGGTCGACAGGAATGGTTAATACTCCTGAGCCGGGGGCGATAAACTGAACACAGTTTGTTTTGTACCCCCATTTACCGGCCGTCACCTCATAATTCGCACTCGCAACCGTGTTCAGGGTAATCTGGCCGTTTGCATCGGTAGTAACGGTAACATCGGTATTGGCATTCTGAATTCTTATTTGTGCAAATGGAACACCGGTACCATTGGCGTTATCCACTACATCAATCATGAATGAAAATGGTTCAAGCTGTACATCCAAAACCGTAAGTATGCCATTACTCAACACCACATTATTTATAACCTTGGTTATGTAACCCGGTTTTGAAAACTCTACATCAAATGTACCAGCTGTTGGATAACCGGTACGGTAATCACCCAGCAAGTCGCTGTTTTTGGTAACGGTAGTACTTAAAATTTTAACTGTGGCCCCGTTAATCGGATTACCGTTACTCTGATCGGTAACATTACCTTCGAGATAACATGCCCTCACATAGTAAGGAGCGAACACGTAAAATTCACCGCTCATGTCGGTGGCAATAATATTCCCTGAAGGAAGATAAGGCACCGCGTCCCAACACAGATAGGGACCGGTTGGGTGGCGTGCAATTTCAATCAGGTTGAGCGGACGGGCACCGTCAACAATGGTCAGTTGTGCCCCATACGAGGGATTAATCAGGTAATCATTTATTACCCGTACATTGTGAATCTCCTTATCGGGAAGGCTGTCGTTATAATAGGTGCCCACGAGCTGGATATCGTTGATATCGGACACATCAAAGATTCCAAGCGGTGTATTGTTAAGTTCGTCGGTTGTATAAAAATATTGCCGGTTATCCGAAAACCATCCGTTATGATTAAATAGCCCGGGAGTAGCCTGAGTAGCTAAAACAACCGGGTTGGCCTTATCGGTAACATCTACTACACTAAACTGTCCGGCATATATTTCAGAAGAATAAAGAGTATCATTGAGTACGTATCCATCGTGAACATAATTGGCAGTGTACGATCCAACATACTGGGGGTTCCATGGGTCGGCCAAACTGCACATAACAGTTCCTATAGCTGTTCCAAAAACGTAAAGGTGATCATCGAAAACCTGAACCGTATGCGATGCTCCCAGCTGGCCTGCAATGGCACCATCTCCGTCATAAATTTTGGATATGTAAGAACCGGGCAGTCCGCTCAAATCAATAATGGTTATTCCTCCGCCGCCTTCGGTTCCGGCATATGCATAATGTGAATAGGTTTTTATTTCGCGCCATAAACTGTTGGCAGCCGGAACCGTGAACAACACGACAGGGTTTACCGGATCGGTAACATCCACTATAACTATTCCATCGCCATTGCCAAGGAGAGCATATTCGTTGCCTGAACCGTCAACATAATGCCAAACGCCGGCACAGGAAGTATTGAATGTAATCTGACTTAATTTTTGTAGGGTTTGAATTTGTGCCGAAGCCGATTGCAACAGCAGGAAACTGATGCCGAGAAGTAGAATTTTTTTCATTGGGATTTTTAGTGAATGCCTCAAATTTAGACAAAAAACTCACGTGAGGTACTCTTTCACTGCAAAGGTTGTCACCGCAAAGTCAACAACAACGCTTTCGCGGATGTTATTTTCCTGACGGCTTAATATGAATCAATCTCATAAGGATTGAATGGTATGTTTGTACAATATTCTATTGGCTGAATGTCAGTATATTAAAGCCAACAATACCGATTTACCGGTGCCTTTTGTGAGGAAATGATTATTTTTATCAACTTCAATCAAACACACCTGACCAAATAAAAAACCGAAAGAAATGATGAAACAATTACTTGAAAAAATTTATTTACTGATGTTTGTGGTTCTCACGTTAGTGAGTACCGTTACCATTGCCAGCGGAGCCGGACCGGCCGGATGTTCAGATGCGGGATTAGCCGTGGCATCGGAAGATTCGGTATGCTACAATGTACCTGTTACCTTATCACTTGGTGGTTATACCGGAACGGTATTTCAATGGCAAAAATTTGACGGATCGGTTTGGGTTAATGAAACCGGACCCGGATCTGCAACGCCAACATATGTAGTTACCCTTTTAGCTTCGTCACAGTTCAGAGCAGTGGTAACCGAAACCGGCTGCCCGGCCGATACGGGTAATGCAGTTAATATTGAAGTTGGCATTATACCCGTTCCAACCGGGAACCCTTCAGGAAGATGTGGGCCGGGTACAGTGACGCTAACCGGATCGGGTGCCGGAACACTCGACTGGTATGATGCGCCAACGGGAGGAAATATTGTTGCCACAGGTGCCAGCACCTCGGCATTCATTCCTGCATCAACCACACTTTATCTCGAAGATAAAGTGCTTGGTGGCGGTGGTAATGCCAGTCCGATACTGGTTACTGAAATGGACTTGGGAAACAGTGATTACCTGGAAATTCAAAATGTTTCTCCCGTTCCGGTTGATGTTACCGGGTGGAAAGTGGCCATTAATAATTCATATAACGATATCAATCTGGTTAATGCCAATGTTCAGGTGTTAAACGGGATCATGCAGCCGGGAGATATTATGACCTGGACCGATCTCACCGGAGGCCCAAATTACTGGGGAAGTAATATGTTGTGGAATCCGGGAGCTTTCCCTACTTTCACAGGATGGGCTTTGATTATCGACGACCAGAATAACCCCGTTGATTTTGTTGTGCTCAACTGGCCCGATGCTAACATCCAGGCAGCAGCCATCAACATTCAGGGATTTCCTGTTTCGGTACAATCCATCTGGAGTGGTAATGGAGTTGACATAACATCAGTTACTGCAACCACCGGCGTTTCAAGAACCGGGTCCTCGGATA
>CAZPKJ010000113.1:0-6596 GCA_964587075.1 uncultured Flavobacteriaceae bacterium
TTGTGTCTGTTCTAATATCGGCAACAGCCTTTGGACAATATGTGAACAGTTCACGCAAATACCGGGTGGTGGCCTACAAAAACGGGAGTCCTGAAATTACCTCTACATCCAACACCGTAGAAGTTATTCCATTTATGAGCATCTATATTCCAAACTCCTTCACTCCTAACGGAGACGGGCTCAACGATACCTTTGGCGTTCATGGTGAATCGATCAAGGAATTTAATATGCAGATATTTAACCGGTGGGGACAGATGATATTTGAGACTAACAGTTTCGATAAACGCTGGGATGGTATGCATGAAGGAATCAATGTTCCGCAGGGCACCTATGTATATAAGTATTCGGCAAAAGGCATTTCCGGTAACCTGGCCAATAAAGATGGTACCGTTACAGTGATTTATTGAGAAGCTGACAACCATGTACCAACATACATTATACTGATATCAGGTTAACGGGGAAAATCTCCCCGTTTTTTTATACAAAAAACCAGGGCGTTAAGGCATCCGGTTTTTTGTTCCGTTCACCCAATTATTTTTGGTGAACGATATTTTTTTTTGGGTGAAAATGCATTTTTTGAGGGCAAACGACAGATATCAACAACGTGTTAATATCTTAATTCGTTGATTACGTGTACTTTACAATATAAATCGTCCCAAACCCTTGACAGCAAAGGGTTTTAAGTTATTTTTGGCCTCCGACATACAAAAGTCAACAGGCTTTACAGTTTTTCCGGGAATGGGCCTGTTGATTAATAAGGGATCACTAACAATCAAAAACCAACAATTAAAAATGCCCCTCAACAAACAACGCCAATGCGGCACATGGGAATTTCTTGTTCTAACCAGGTTATTTCTCACCACACTTGTTTTGGTATTTATCACCACAACGGTGCATGCACAAACCATCAATCCGGTCCGTTACTACACTTTTAACGGAGTATCTGCCGGAACTGATTCCATGGGAATCGGTAACCTCAACTTCACGACTTACGGTTCAGGTTATACCGTTGGAACCGGTGGCCAGGTTGGAAAGTTCCTGACCTTAACCGACGCGTCAGGCCTTATTGACGGCGGTCCACTGAGCCTTACCAATGCGGTAACAATTGAATTTTTACTCAAACCCGGTTACGACTTTAATGTTTCTAAAATCATTCAAAGGGGTGACGACGCTTTTTCAATCCGGATGGAGTTTGCTAAAATTTCATTTGGAACAACACACAAAAGCAGTTCAGGCGCCAACGTGGTGGATGAACTGGTGGTTGAACTGGACGGGATCGGCAGGAAGTCGTATGGATATTATGTGGATAACAACTGGCACCACATTGTTTTTCGGTTTGATGCCACAACCGGTGTCAAATCCATTTGGGTCGACGGTCAAAATCCCGCTGGATTTTCAAAGACCATTGCCACCGGAACATTTCAGAATACCGGAAACACAAACTTTTATCTGAACCATTCGATTAAATATGTAAAATATTACGGCAGCATTGATGAACTGGCCATTTATAATTCCGCCATCCCGGATAATCTCATATACAAACATTACCTGGGTGTGCAATCGGGTCAGCCTTACAACTTCGTAAACAACTACTCGGGTGGTATTCCGGCAGCTGCTGCCGTAACAGGGCCGGTGGACCCCGCTGAATTTGCTCCCGGACACCCCAACGTAACAGTTTCTGCCAGTGATCAGATTGTAACATTCCCGGTGCCAAGGTTTAAACCCGGACACACACTGATTCCGAATATTCCGTTATATGGTATTGAATATCTCGGTGGTTTATTACAGTCGGGAGTTTCCTATTCACAGGCACTCAACAATGCAAAAATCCAGCAGGCTGATCTGATCAACAACTTTAACCAATCTATCCTGATTACCAGCAACACCCACGAGTATCCTTATTATGGCGATACCACAAAATTTGCCGGTTGGTTTTTACGGTATGCCAATCAAAATCCAACAAAGCACACCAGCGTTTTTGCTTACTGGCCACAATTAAATCCAACCATCATAGGCCGGAACTCATCTACCGCTTATGCCATGTGTAATTGTTTAAGCAATCGTCATTATTTACAAAACAGCTCAGGACAGTTTCTTGATATCAATGGTAATGTAACCTCATCAAAGTTTTTAAGCCCTGCCGCACCTGTCGACAGCATTGCTTATGACGGATTAACACAGAAATATTATCTGCAACAGCTTGAATCACGGCTGACACGTCCGCTTAACCTGATTTTCGAAAATGGTGAATTGATTCCTTTTTATAATAACTCAACGGTATTGTCGAAAGATCCTTCAGTAGTTACCGATAAAAATTCGACAGGACTCGACTGGTACACCTATGAAGGTAAACGTGCCAAAGAAAAAGTGCTTGCATACCGCGACCAGTTTATGAACATCGGCGGCCGTTTGGCCGGAACAACATTCGCTTACTTCCAGGTAGATGGCCAGCCAACATGGCGATTCAAATACAGCGAAATGCGGCAAACCAACACACAGATCAACGGACAATATTATCCAACCGGCGATATCTACATGCGTTACCCGAATAACTGGCGCTACTGGAGCAGTGCATGGCACGGATGGCAATGGGTAGTTGAATCACGTAAACAGGAACTGGCTGTGGGAGATAAACTTTTTTCTCCCCCGGTTGCCGCAGGCTGGGATATTGATGAAGAGAAAAACATCCGTCCCGCGCAATGGCTCGGTATGCTTAAGGCCATTGCGATGTCAGGAGCAGAGTTCTTTTATCCCTCATTCTTTAACCTGACCGCCCCATATCAGAATTCCAAAAACTGGGCATGGCAGGTTGTAATGCCGGCGTACGCCCAGGCTGTTACCAGCCGTTATGAGGACCTGTTGCGAAATGGTTTCCTGATGGAAGGTGATGTTCCAAACGATTATGTAAATCCTCAATGGAATGCGTATTCGTTTAAGTCGGGCGACTTACGCAAACTTGTTGTAATTCGTAAGCATAATACATTACAGAAATATGCTATCACCGGAACATTACAACCCAACACCAATCAGATGGGAGGCGCCGAAAATTCCGGTACAGCTCAGATAACACTTGACGGACAAACACTGAAATTCCAGGTTCGCCGCCAGGGAAGTACTTATATTTATGATAAAACCAACGCAGCAACCCCGGTGTTTTATCAGCTCGACGGATGGCATGAATCAACACACCCTTATAACTGGTCGAAAGAATTTAATATAGAAGCGGAGCTTTTTGATAATACCAATTCTAATCTCACCATTAAAACTTCGGTTCCCGCAGGTACTGCTGCCGGCGACTACACCAACTACACAAGTTACCTTGCTTTTAACGTGGTTTCGGATGCTGTTTATTATTTCCAGCCTCGCATGAATGCAGCATCAACACATTATTTGTGGGTGCGGGCTCGCAGTAAGGATGGTTCATCCACCGGATTCACTGTTAAGATGGATGGCGGAACTGCCAACACCTTCGATTGTATCAAAGACACTAATTGGGTATGGTACCGTTTCAATACAAGTAATGTTGCCGTTTCGTATTCAGGACTCAGCAAAACCACGCATGAACTGAAGATATCAGCGCTGAATGCTAAAATTGAAATCGACAAAATTTCGCTGGTTACCTCATCGGGTGCCGTGTATGGATCGGCTCCAAACGCATGCAGCATGGCGCAGGCCAGCATAACTCCACAGGGAGCCACTTCGTTTTGCCAGGGTGGCAGTGTTACCCTTACTGCCAGTGCAGGTACCTCCTACCTTTGGTCAAATGGCGCTACTTCCCAATCCATTAATGTGACTTCTTCAGGAACCTATACCGTCACCGTTACTACCGCAGGTGTTGGCTCATCAACATCATCGCCTGTTACCGTTACCGTTTATACGCTGCCAACAGCAACCATTACTGCAGGCGGGCCTACTACATTCTGTTCCGGCGGAAATGTAACCTTAACAGCTTCAGCGGGCTCATCTTACCTGTGGAGTCCGGGTAACCAGACATCACAGTCTATTACAGTTTCTGCATCAGGTACCTACAATGTCAGGGTGACCAACTCCAACGGCTGCACCAAAATATCGTCAAACACAACTGTTACTGTGAACGCACTTCCTTCCGCCGTTATCACTCCTGGTGGTTCTTTAAACCTGATCCAGGGTCAAACGGTAACGCTTACATCAAGCTCGGGAAGCAGTTATTTATGGTTACCCGGAAATCAAACATCACAATCAATTACTGTTGGAACAGCAGGAAGCTATACAGTTCGGGTTACCAACAGCAGCGGTTGCTCAGCTACATCAACTCCAGCCGTCGTCACAGTTAATACCGCTGCGCCAGCAACTATTACACCACTTGGTGCCACCTCCTTTTGCCAGGGGGGCAGTGTAGTTCTTTCTGCCAGTGCAGGTACTTCCTATCTCTGGTCGAATGGCGCAACTTCACAAAACATATCAGTAACTACATCGGGAACCTATACGGTCACCGTTACTACTGCTGGTATTGGTTCATCCACGTCGTCACCAGTTACCGTTACTGTTTATACATTACCAACTGCCACTATCAGTGCCGGTGGCCCAACAACTTTTTGTTCAGGAGGCAGTGTAACCTTAACCGCTTCGTCAGGTTCCTCGTATCTGTGGAGCCCCGGAAACCAAACATCACAATCGATCACTGTTTCAAGTACCGGTACTTATAATGTGCGCGTGACAAATTCTAATGGTTGTACCAAAGTATCTTCCAATACTACGGTTACTGTAAATGCTTTGCCAACTGCCAGCATTACACCAAACGGTTCGCTGAATCTCATCCAGGGACAAACAGTTAACCTTGCTTCCAGTCCGGGAAGCAGTTACCTGTGGTCGCCAGGAAATCAAACCACTTCTTCCATCACGGTTGGAACTGCAGGAAGTTATACGGTACGTGTAACCAACAGCAGCGGCTGTTCAGCAACTTCAGCTCCGGCTGTAGTTACCGTAGGAACGGCGGTACCGGCTACCATCACACCATCGGGCGCTACATCATTTTGCTCCGGAGGAAGTGTTACACTAACTGCCAATACCGGAACAGCATATTTGTGGTCGACCGGAGCCACAACCAAAACAATAACCGCAACAACATCGGGAACCTATACGGTTACCGTTACCAATAATGGCATTCCTTCGGTATCGCCTGGCACAATTGTTACAGTTTGGAGTTTGCCAACGTCAACTATCACTGCCAGCGGCTCAACGGCACTTTGTACCGGATCAACGGTAACACTCACCGCAAGTTCGGGCACGTCATACTCATGGTCGCCGGGAGGACAAACCTCGCAAAGCATTACTGTGAGTGCCGCAGGATCGTATTCGGTTACCGTTTATAATTCGAATGGCTGCTCCAAAACTTCTTTACCGGTTTCAGTAACTTCTATCAGTTGTACCGGAGGATGCGATATGCCTTATGGACTTGCCACGATGAATGTGACCTCGAACTCAGCAACTGTAAAATGGACTAATCCAAATACCGGCCAGACCCATTTCCAGGTAAAACTTAAAAATATGTCGACAAATTACGTCTACGTTACGGGTACCGTTCCATCAACTACAACCACCATTACTGTTGGTGCCAATGCCAATACCACTTACCGGTGGTGGGTTCGTTCATGGTGTGGTTCTACAAAGTCGGCCTATGCGGGTTATCTCACTTACTCTACATTGCCGGTACGACCCTATAATGATGGGGGATCAATTGATGTTTCGGGCTTTGAACCATTATTCCTTGACGATGAAACCGAAGAACAACTGGTTTATCTGAATGAAAATGAAGTGACACTCTATCCTAACCCCACATCGACCCATTCAACCATCTCCTTTCACACCACGATTCAGACCGGTTACACCATCCAGATTATGGATATTGGAGGCAAGATTTTAAAAACTGAAGTGGTTGATGCTGTTGAAGGATTCAATTTATACACCGTTGATGTTTCAAATTTTCAAAGAGGATTATACCTTGTGAAACTAACAGGTGGAAATACAACGGTCACAAAGAGGCTGGCTGTTCAGTAATATTCTTTTCAGGTTGTGAGAGGGCGTCCGAAAGGGCGCCTTTTTTTATTTAAGACTATGTTAGTAAATGGACGGAGACCCCGGCTTTTTGCCCGATACCCCCAATATTATTTAAAATTCCAAAAAATTCATACATGATAAATTGCGGGGATCGTACAGGTATGAATTACTAAAAGGCAAGTTAAATACAGCTTTCAAACAAAGCCGGTATTAAAAAATGAACCAAAAACGGATAAATCTTACATTCCATAATCATAATCATAATTACGATTTTCAAGGTTACAATGCCACTTACTTTTGATGCATCACAAACAAACAGAACTTATCAGTAAATTTTAAAATAACATTAAAATGAAAAAAACACTTACAAACAGAAAAGAATTAATTGCCGCAGGCATAAGTACTTCACTAAAGGCATTAACAGTAGTGTTTATGTCAGTGATCATTATGTCGGTCAATGCCCGGGCGCAACGTGTCACAATCAGTTCGGCTGACGAGAACCCCGAAACAACATTCGCGGTACAGAAAAATCCGGTTAAGGTTGCTCCGGTAAAAAACAC
>CAZPKJ010000113.1:6606-10103 GCA_964587075.1 uncultured Flavobacteriaceae bacterium
CACAAATGGTGTTATTCCCGGAATCCCATTCTGTCCGACTATTTCGTCACTTACAACTATTGATTACAGTTACGACAAGGTAATACTGGGATGGAATCCGTCACTTAGCTTCGACAGTATCATGTTTCGGTACGCGTTGAACGGATCAACCAGTTACCGTACTGTTACTATTCCCGGAACACCAAATCCTGGTTTCTATATTATAGAAGGTCTGGCACCGGTTACCACATATGATTTTGAAGTGAGCACACGTTGTCATACAGGTGCGGTATCACCATGGACCGCTCCAATTACAATAACAACATTTGACGAGCCTACACCACGTTTGGCAAACCAGCGTAACACAAACATGCTGCGTATAAATCCAAACCCGGCTACCACTATCACTACTATATCCTTCTCAGCTCCTGTAAACAGTACCAACCAGGTAATGATTACATCTCCTGCCGGCAGGTCGGTTTTCAAGACCTCCGTATTCTGTGCCGATGGAAAAGTACAAATGCAGGTTGACGTATCGAACATTACTCCGGGACTGTACATTGTTAAAGTAAGTAACAGTCAGGGTATGTCTACCGAACGACTGATAGTTCAATAATAATCCAATCTGTTTGAGTGAAGGGGAGGTCGAAAGGCCTCCTTTTCTTTTTTGTGGGGTACGTTGTAAATATATAACCCTGTTTTAAACCTTTTGTACTTGAATCAACAAAATCTTTCCCTTAATCGTTAAATATTACATTCCATTAGAATCCCATAACCTATTATAAGTCACGTGAATCACACATATACTGCCTGCCAGATGGTATAATCCATCAAAATTTAGGTCAAACTGCCGAGGTTCTTACAAATGGCAACCCGAACCCTTCTATGATCAACCCCCGCTGTTACATGCGCATATTTTTGTCAACATCTGTCCTAGTGTTGGGTCCGGATAATACTGCCCATTATTCCGGCCTCATCACAAGCCAGATAAACAGATAATAACTCAACAGATACAGATGAAAAAAAACTTTACAAACTTTCTCAATGCCCGGCTCAATAGCTGGTACACATTGAAACTAATGGGTCTTCTTACGGCTGCAGTAATACTATTGCAACCGGGATTACAAGCCCAAACGATTAGTCCGGTAAAATACTGGACATTTAACGGTGCTAATGCCACCACCGACAGTATGGGTGTTACCAACCTGAACTTTACTACCTATGGGAGTCAGTACACGGTTGAAAACAACGGCCGTGTTGGAAAATACATCACCCTTGGCAACACATCGAGCCTGGTAGATGGGGGTACATTTAATTTAACCAATGCGGTTTCACTTGAATTTTTGTGGAAGCCGGGGTATAAATTTAATACCACCAATCTCATGCAGCGGGCCGATGGTGCCTTTACCATTGTAATGGAGTATGCTAAAATCACCTTTTACACTTCGCACAAATCAGGTTCAGGAGCAACCATTGAAGATAACTTCACTGTTGAACTGGATGGACTTGGCCGTAAATCGTTTGGATATTATATTGACGATGACTGGCATCACATGGTGTTTGTATTTAATGCCGCTACCGGTCAAAAACAAATTTGGGTAGATGGAGAATTACCTGCAGGTTTCAGCAAAACGGTTTCAACTACAGGAACGTTTCCAAGTTCGGGAAACATCAATTTTTTCCTGAATCATACCGTGAATTATGTAAAGTATCATGGAAGCATCGATGAGCTGGCTATATACAACACCGCTATTCCAGCAAGTTTGATTTATAAACATTATCTGGGTATCCTGAGCGGGCAGTCGTACAGCTTCCTTAATAACTATTCAGGTTCAATTCCGGCAGCCAGTGCGGTAACCGGTCCCGTGGATGTAAATGAATTTGCTCCGGGTCACCCTTCGGTAAATATAACACCAACTGAGCAGATGGTTCAGTTTCCGGTCCCCAGGTATAAACCCGGTAACACTTTATTGAAAAACTTCAACTGGATGGACCCCCGATACATGGGTGGATTATTTCAGCCCGGTATCACCAATCAACAGGCAGCTAACAACGGTGTTGCCATACAGACTGAACTGGCTAAAAATTTCAACTATTATTTTAATGTAGAACTTGGAACCGGAACCTTCGGCGATGCATGGGTGAATGCAGCCAATGCCAATACCGATTTTAAACTTGCCATTATTTTATTCAGGGCACAGTTGAATGGTAACAGCCCCGAAATAACCAATCAGAATAAAAGCGCCAACCACTACCTGCAAAATGCATCCGGTCAGTTTTTGGACGCTAATGGAAACGTTACCACGAATAAAATCTGGAGGCCAACAGCGCCGACATCTTCTTATAATGGCGATGGTAATAATACCCTTTCCATGTTTAACAACCTTTTTGGACGACTGAACAGAAATATTGACTTCGTAAATGAAAACGGCGAAATATTTCATGTCGCCTCCGATGTAGCGCTATCAAAAGACCCTGAAGTAACTACTGCAAAAAATGCTTCGGGCCTTGATTGGCAGTCGTTCCAGGCGAAGAAATTTTCTGAGAACGAAACACAGTCGTACCGGAATATTTTCATGTCTCATCCCCGTCTTGCAAATGCTAAGTTTACTGAATATGCTATTGATGGATTTCCGCAATATCGTATGAAGTACTCCGAAGCGAGGAAAGTAAACACTGCAATAAATGGCCAGTATTATGCTACACCCGACTTCTATCCACGCTGGCCAAACAACTGGCGCAACTGGGTGTCGGCCTGGCACGGATGGCAGTGGATTGTTGACTCAAGAGTAAATGAACTTGCTGTTGGCGACAGATTATATTCACCCTTTGTTGCTGCAGGATGGGATAGCAATGAGGAAAATAATATCAGGCCGGCTCAATGGCTGGGCCTGCTTAAATGTCTTGGTGCCACCGGTGCCGAATTCTATTACGCAGGATTTTTCTCACTTTCTGCTCCATGGCCCGATTCGAAAAACTGGATCTGGCAAGCTGTTATGCCCTCTTACGCACAAGCCGTCACCAGCCGCTACGAAGATTTCCTGAGAAATGGCGAACTGATGAATGGAGATGTTGGAAATTCATATGTCAATCCAACAGCTCCCGGCTATGCCTTCTGGGCAGGTGATTTACGCAAGCTGGTTGTGGCGCGAAAGCACAACTTTGCCAATAAATATGTTATTACAGGAACTATCCAGCCCAATACCAACATGACGGGTAACAGCGAACTGGAGAGTGTGGCAAAAATAACGATCGATAACCAGATGATTTCGTTCAATGTGAGGCGCCAGGGCAGTACTTACATATACGATAAATCAAATCCGGCCGAACCGGTATTTTATCAACTTGACGGATGGCACGAAAACACACATCCATACCGTTGGACAAAGGATTTCAACTTTGAAGGAGAGGTATTTGATAATACCAATGCGCAGGCCGTCATTAAAACTGTAGTTCCTGCAGGTACCGCTTCAGGAGATTTTACAAACTTCACCAGTTTTGTAACCTGGCCCGACAAC
>CAZPKJ010000114.1:0-8887 GCA_964587075.1 uncultured Flavobacteriaceae bacterium
ATTACGATGAATGGTGGGCGAAAGGCCTTGTATTTTTCCCGTTTATCGTTACGGTTTTCTCGGCATTGCGACTGGCAAAATTTAATACCGACACTACCCAAACCGATTCGTTCAAAGGATTACCTACACCATCTGTAACCATTTTCGTTACCGGGATAGCCCTTATCCTTGAATATGACCGGTTCCATTTAACTCCAATCATTATGAACTCTTTCAATATTGCAGGATTAAGCATGATTCTCTCCTTCCTGCTTGTTTCGGATGTGCGCCTGGTGGCATTAAAATTCAAGAGTGCCGGCTGGGGAACAAACAGGGTTCAATACGGGCTTGTGATAATGTCAATTTTATTATTGGTTTCATTACAGGCAGCCGGCATCCCGCTGATAATAGTATTATATATAATTTTGTCGCTAATAAACAATAAATACCCATTGAACCAACCGGTAAAAAACAACTAACCTATTATGAAATTTTCAGCCAGCATCACCATTATGCCATTAAAGGCCCTGTTGGATCCGCAGGGAAAAGCCGTTACACATTCTATGAAAAACCTGAATCTTCCTGAGATTGAAAATGTGCGCATCGGAAAACATATTACCCTTGAAATTGATGCCGAATCGCGCGAAGCGGCTCATGAGAAAGTAGATATCGCCTGTAAAAAACTTTTGGCAAATCCTATTATGGAGTCGTATGAGTTTGTTTTGGATGAGGTGAAATAATATTTGAATTTTGTTGATTTGTTTTGTTTTCCTGAAAATAGTTGCCAATAACTGTACAGGGTGTTTCAGGCAGACACAAAGGTTGAATGCTGAATTTTAAATGATAAATTCCTGATTTAAAATTTATGCTGCGTTCAACATATAGGTGCATCCCGCTTTATTTTCTCAGCTCAAATTTCTGTCCGAGGTATACTTTACGTACCTGTTCATCATCAGCAAGCTCCTGGGCGCTGCCCTCTTTTAAAATCCTTCCCTCAAAAAGCAGATAGGCACGATCGGTTATATTCAGGGTTTCATGTACATTGTGGTCGGTTATCAGAATGCCAATATTTTTTTCCTTAAGGCGGGCAACAATTTGCTGAATATCTTCAACGGCAATCGGGTCTACTCCCGCAAAGGGCTCATCGAGTAAAATAAATCTGGGGTCGACTGCCAGGGCACGGGCTATTTCGGTCCTTCTTCGTTCGCCTCCCGAAAGCAGGTCGCCGCGGCTCTTGCGGATGCGTTGCAGGCCGAATTCATCCAGCAGTGACTCGAGTCTTGAAGCCTGCTCCTCTTTTGAAAGATTCGACATTTCCATGACCGCCTTAATGTTATCCTCAACACTCAGTTTCCTGAATACCGATGCTTCCTGCGCCAGGTAACCAATCCCCATCTTCGCCCTTTTGTACATAGGCAGTGAAGTAATATCTGTTTGGTCCAGATAAATTTTTCCCTCATTAGGTCTGATTAAACCTACCGTCATGTAAAAGGTTGTGGTTTTACCCGCGCCATTCGGACCGAGTAAACCAACTATTTCACCCTGCTCGACATGAATAGACACGTGGTCGACTACCGTGCGGCTCTTATATCGCTTGACCAGGTTTTCGGCTTTGAGTTTCAATGTACGGTATTGAGTTTAAGGTTTGAGTGAACCATCAGAATGTAATTTGTAAGCTTCCGCGGATGCCAAATTTAGCAATATCCGGATTATCGAGGTAAGTAAGCCGGTACATAAAATCAAAACGAAGAATTTTCAGGATATTCTCAACACCGAAACCGGCTTCAACATATGGCTTTTTCGACAGTGAACTGAACGCGTCAGGGTTTAAAAGAATGTTTTTGTTGGCGTCCGTCAAACTGCCATACACACCCCGGAGGCTTGCCACTTCGCGCCATTTCAGTTTTCGCATCAGGGGAATTTTATCGAGAAAGAACCCATCAAAATGATGCACCAGGAAAAGTGAAGCAAACTGATCACTTATAAACTCGTAGTAATTCATCATATTGAAGGAAGCATAGTCATAAAAATACGATTCATTCCCCTGATGTACGTGAAGCAACGGATAAGGTATGGTACCCCAGGTTTTTCCTGCTTCAAATGCAACATACGTATATCCGAAAGGTGGGATCCTGACATTATCATCAATTTTAGCAGTGAGCCGGTGGTACTCAAAATCACTGTTCAAAACACCTTTGAGCCCGGAAGTATAAACCACTCTGGTTACGGGGTATTCGCTCCCCAGGCTAATACGCCCGGTTTTACCCTCAACAAACTTCTCGCGAAAAGCGAAACGTAACATCAGCGAAACCTCCGATAAATTGATGCTGTTGCGGATTATAGTTTGTTCATCATTGGCATAATAACGGTAATTGAGATTTCCCACCGGAACCAAATTAGCGTGCTCCCCGGCAAGGCGGTACGAAAAGCCCGAGAAAAACTCCTGCTCAAAATAGGCTCTGTAGTTTTCCTGTTTGGTTAATTTATCGGCCGGGCTTCGCCGGAACAACGACGAAAGGATGTTATCATCCTGGAAAGCATTTTCACTCTGACCCAACTGAACAATATCATTTTTATACCGTGCACCCACTGTGACCCTGGGTTTGGTTTTTAAAAAATAACGGAACCCGCCCATATACTTGAATTCCTCATCCCGGGTACCGTATGCGGCATAACCCTCCAAACGCAACCGGTCGTTGAATTTTGGGCTCGTTCTTCCACCCAGCCGGAACCGGTTTCCTTCAACGGTATTAAAAGAATAAATAGTGAAATAAGGGCCTATCTCAAACAACCCAATCTCGTAGTGACCGGTAAAAAAGAGCGTGATAATATCAACATAAGTTTTAAATGCCGGTAAAGTTTTTATGGTATCCACCATATGATAAATTTTCTTCTCACGGTCGGTTAAACTATCGTGGCGGGCCTGCGACCAAAACTGATCATCTTTATTGGTTGAATTATCGAGCACCTCAATATTTACTGCACCGGTAAAAACTTCATCCCTGATGGGAGTATTTAATTTAAAAACGCGGTACGAAACACTACGCCTGCCTATAAATCCGATACCATCTTTTCTCGCGGCAAAATCAACTACAAGTAATTCCTTTAACAGCATCCAGTACTTATCGTCGACACGGGAATATTCTTTTACTACGGCCAGGTCTTCAACAAAATTGATGTTCGCGTCTTCCACAACCCGCATATCAATTTTGCGAATGGCGAAAGTAGTGTCGTGAATCCAGCACTCACCCGAAAAGGTAAGTTCCTGCCTGCGGCGAGGCTTAAACTTCAACTTGTAACACCACTGATTATCCAAAAACGCCGAATCGGTGAGGTAGTACCGGTAGTATATCAAACCAACATTTGATATAGGGCTCACAAAACTCTTTCCGAAAATATCAATATAGTTTTCATAAATATTAATGTTCTGATACATATCTCCCAGAAACTGTGTGACCGATTCATTCTCCAGTCCGGAGATCTTACTCGCTTTTATAACCTCTTTGGTCGTTTTGGGATTGCTGCGGAAATAAATATCCGACAATGTTTCAGTTATAAAAAAAGGAAGAAAGGGCTTGCTGTTGGTAACGGAACTGTCGATGTTATCGAAAATAAATGCAAAAGGTTTTATTAGTTTTTTATCTTTAAAATCGGGAGGGATATCGGTAAGATCAAACTCCATCTTGTTATAGGATTCATACGAATAATAATCCAGTTGCTTTTTATCGTTGATTTCCTTGTTTTCAATAACTTTTCTCAAAAGAATATTGGCCGGGTTTTCACCGGCTTTTATAACCACTTCCGACAATTCAACCTTATTCACCTTCAGCAGGAAATTGGCGGTTTGATTTTTACCACGTGAAATTTTTAAAGTGACCGGATTATATCCGACAAAAGAAGCCGACAGGGAATCGGAGGGCTTGTCGGTTTGTATGGTATAATATCCGTTAAAATCGGTAACCGTGCCAATAGTAGTTCCTTTGAACGCTACATTGGCAAACGGAATGGGTTCATTGGTTAAAGCATCGGTAACTCTGCCCGATACCGTCGTTTGCTGACCGTTTACCACAGTTACCGAACACCAGAGTGTCAGCAGGAATGAAATTGAAAGTCCGGTTATTTTGGAAATCATAAATTGAACATAGCTCATGTAAATACAGTCCTGACAGTTATCCTTCTAATGATTCCCAGAATTCAACTGCCCTGCGAAGATGTGGAATAACAATAGTTCCGCCGACTATGTTTGCTATAGCAAATACTTCAAAAACTTCAACTTTTGAAACACCGTTTTCATGACATTTTTGAAGGTGGTATTTTATGCAGTCGTCACATCTGAGCACCATACTGGCAACAAGGCCCAGCATTTCCTTGGTTTTCACATTCAATGCCCCTTCCTGGTAGGTGTTTGTGTCGAGGTTAAAAAGGCGTTTCAGTACAAGATTGTCGGCCGACATGATCCTGTCATTCATCAGTGACCGGTATGAATTAAATTCATCTGCAAGTTGCGTCATAATGTTGCAAAAATATACTAATAATCGTTCATTCGTTTTGTTAAACATAATTTGCTTCCCGCTAAGGAAACTGTTGTTTAATAACTGACCTGTTCTTCAGGAAACATGAAATCAATCATGATTCGCGTGAAAGGAATTATAACGTACTGTAATTTGAAATAACATAATTATTGTGCAAAAAATTACAAAAATCAGGGAATATGAAAATTTTCACATATTCCTTTAACTGACAAAAGATTCCCGGTGGGTTTTTATCAGGGAACCAGCAGGCATCCGTATCACCGGTCAAACTGTTCAAACCTCCGTACATATTACCTGATTACGCTGAGGCTTCTGAACGGAAATATTCCTTATCAAATTTGTATGCTTTTGGATTTCAGCCCTTTTAATATGGATAATGGTCAATGTTGTACGGGCCCCAGGCGCCCCCTGTAATTTTTTCTGATGCGGGAACAAGCAAAGTAAGCCGTTATTATGTGTATAGCCGGATGATAACCGGCAACTGGTATAACCTGAAAAAGCCATGAATAATACCGGCCTAACTAATGCCGGCTTTCAGATTCCTGCCGCTTCCTGCTTCATCTTGTTTTTTAAAACTATAGCCGAAACACCAATGCCTACTTCATACAATAAAAACAACGGTATAGCTACAAGGATCTGGCTGGTAACATCGGGCGACGGAGTAATGATAGCAGCAATAATCAAGATTACAATCATGGCGTGTTTCCTGTATGCTTTTAGAAAAGCCGGGGTAACCAGGCCGATTTTGGATAAAAAGTAAATAACCACCGGCAATTCGAATACCACCCCCGACGATAATGTAAGCATGGTAACCGTACTGATAAATGAACTCAGGCTTATTTGATTGGCTACCTGTTCACTTATTTGATAGCTGCCGAGAAAATTAATCGACAGGGGACTTATAATATAATACCCGAACAGTACACCCGCTATGAACAACACCGAACTGAAAAATACTATACCTCTTGAGTAACTCCTTTCCGTAGTCGTGAGAGCTGGTTTGATAAAACGCCACATTTCCCAAATAAAATAAGGGAATGCCAAAACAAAACCGGTTACAAACGCTACATATATATGAGTTGTAAATTGTCCCGACATATCAATATTGATAAGCGTAAACGGAATCTTATCAATACAAAAATCAATATTAAAACGTTCCGAAAGCAGGCACATCATCCGGTAAGTCCAAAAATCAGGGTTTTTAGCTGCAAGAATTACTTTATCGAACAAGATGCCTGTGTTCAGAAATGCCGCAATTGCAAATACCACAATAGCTGCCGCTGAACGTACCAGGTGCCATCGCAGGGCCTCGAGGTGATCGAGGAAATGCATGTCGGCACTGGGATTGGGGCTTTTTCGCTTAAATATCAATTGGGAGTCGAATTACCGGCAGGCAAAAATACCATCTTTAAAAGCATTTTATAATTGCGGGGCCGAAACTTCAGGATAAAGGGTCGATACCATTTCAAATAATACCTTCTCTGAGCAGGTCATGCAGGTGGATAAATCCAAGATATTTACCGTTTTCGCTTACTATCAACTGGGTGATATTATTCGACTTCATCATCTGCAGGGCATCTACAGCCATCATATCGGGTGGTACCGTTTTGGGATCTTTGGTCATTATATTGCTGGCAACTACCTCATTCGGCGGCAGATTTCGCTCCATCATCCTACGCAGGTCGCCATCGGTAATAATTCCTTGCAGCCCGGCCGGGCCGGTAACCGCTGTGGCACCAAGGCGCTTTGATGATATTTCAATGATTATTTTATTTAACCCATCGCCGGCCTGAACTTCGGGCCTGGTATTATGGGTATAAATGTCGCCAAC
This sequence comes from uncultured Flavobacteriaceae bacterium, assembly GCA_964587075.1. Lineage (GTDB taxonomy): Bacteria > Bacteroidota > Bacteroidia > AKYH767-A > OLB10 > CAZPKJ01. Next base: position 6,343 of record CAZPKJ010000114.1, read on the forward strand.
TTTCAGGTACAGGCGTTTGCACAGAGATCCACCCGGATGAAACTTAGCGAAATCGGCATCCGTGAAGCCTTTGCAGTCGAGTAAGCAAACGGCCAGGGCATCGCCGAGTGCGAGCTGTGCAGTTGTACTGCTCGTAGGTGCCAGATTATGCGGACAGGCTTCTTTTTCGATGGTCGTATTCAGCACAAGGTCGGCATTGCGTGCCAGGTAGGAATCCATATCACCCACCATTCCAATGAGTTTGACCTGCTTACCACCCGATTTAATTAAAGGAACCAGCACCTTGATTTCGGGAGTATTGCCGCTTTTTGAAATACAAATTACGGTATCGTCGTTTTGGATCATTCCAAGGTCGCCATGTATGGCATCGGCGGCATGCATAAACACCGCCGGAGTGCCGGTGGAGTTTAGCGTAGCAACTATTTTTTGAGCAATAATGGCACTTTTACCAATACCGGAAATGATTACCCTTCCTTTTGAAAAATGTATTAATTTTACAGCCTCAACAAAATTACTGTCGATAAATGTTTTTAATCTTGTTATAGATTCGGCCTCAATATCAAGAGTTCGAAGCGCCATTTCGACTATTTCCCGGTGTGATTTCAAAATAAAAAAAGTTTACTTGTTATTATATTGTTAGAATTGTATATATTTATACAGCAAAAATATTAAAATAAACCACAGTGCATTAAGTATGTTAGTAGAAGAAAGTACATTATTAACCAATCTCCAGAAGTTTTTTGGTTACGAATCATTCAAAGGCGATCAGGAAGCAATCATCAAAAACGTTTTAGACAAGAAGGACACTTTCGTAATTATGCCTACCGGCGGTGGTAAATCGATGTGTTACCAGTTGCCGGCACTGATGCTCGAAGGTACGGCCATTGTTATTTCGCCATTGATTGCCCTGATGAAAAATCAGGTTGATGCCATCCGGGGGTTCGGTTCGGAAGAAGGGATCGCCCACTTTTTAAATTCTTCACTGAATAAAACTGAAACCGCGCAGGTAAAGCAGGATATAGTGAATAAGAAGACTAAACTTCTTTATGTCGCTCCCGAATCGTTAACCAAAGAAGAGAATGTCGCCTTTTTAAAAGAAATATCAATTTCGTTTTTTGCCATTGATGAGGCGCATTGTATTTCGGAGTGGGGTCACGATTTCAGGCCCGAATACCGCAGGCTCAGGCCAATTATTGAGCAAATCGGGAAAGTACCCATTATTGCCCTTACCGCAACCGCCACCGAAAAGGTTCAGCTCGACATTCAGAAGAACCTGAATATGCAAAATGCTACCTTGTTTAAGTCGTCATTCAACAGGCCCAATTTATATTACGAGGTAAGACCCAAGGTTGATGTAATGAAAGAAATTATCCGCTACATCAAAAATAACACCGGCAAATCAGGAATTATTTATTGTTTGTCGAGGAAAAAAGTTGAAGAAGTTGCACAATCGCTTAATGTAAACGGAATTAAGGCACTTCCCTATCACGCGGGCCTTGACGCTAATGTGAGAGCACGCCACCAGGATATGTTTTTGATGGAGGAAGCGGATGTAATAGTGGCTACCATTGCTTTTGGAATGGGTATCGATAAGCCCGATGTACGCTTTGTAATCCATCACGACATCCCAAAGAGTCTCGAAGGATATTACCAGGAAACTGGCAGGGGTGGACGCGATGGCAGGGAAGGAAAATGTGTAGCCTTTTACAGTTATAAGGATATTGAAAAACTGGAGAAGTTTATGAAAGGCAAACCGGTTGCCGAACAGGAAATAGGAAAGCAGCTGCTTCTCGAAACAGTAGCTTATGCCGAAACTTCCGTTTGCCGGAGAAGAGTATTGCTTCACTATTTTGGAGAGAATTACGACCAGGATAACTGCCAGAGCTGCGACAATTGCCTTCACCCTAAAACTCAAAGCGAAGCACAGGAAGAAGTTCAGTTGTTACTTGAAACAGTTGTTGCTGTGAAAGAAAAGTTTGCTACCGAACATGTGGTAAATGTTTTGGTAGGCAAAGAAGACCAAACGGTGAAATCGTACCAGCATAATAAACTTGAAGTTTTTGCCGAAGGTGCCGATAAGGATCCTAAATTCTGGACCGCTGTTATCCGTCAGGTACTATTGGCAGGATTACTGGCCAAAGACATTGATAATTACGGGCTGCTAAAAATTACAGGTAAAGGCAAAGAGTTTTTAAAGAAGCCGCATTCGTTCCTGGTTACACAAGACCATGATTATAATGACTCGGAAGCCGAAGAGGATGATGAGCCATCCGGATCAGGCGGAGGGGGCAGCGCGGCTGATGCCGAATTGTTCGCGATGCTAAAAGATCTGTGCAAAAAAGTTGCCAAGCAGAAAAATGTTCCGCCGTTTGTTGTTTTTCAGGAAACCTCCCTCGAAGAAATGGCGATTCAGTACCCAATTACCATGGATGAACTGAAAAATATCAGTGGTGTGGGTCCGGGTAAAGCACAAAAATTCGGAAAACCATTTATTGAACTTATCTCCCGGTACGTCGAAGAAAATGAAATCGACAGGGCCATGGAC
>CAZPKJ010000114.1:8897-10076 GCA_964587075.1 uncultured Flavobacteriaceae bacterium
CGATTGTAAATAAAAGCGGTTTAAAAGTTTACATTATCCAAAATATCGACCGCAAGCTTTCGCTGGATGATATAGCCACTGCTAAAGGAATTACTTTAAGTGATGTCATTAATGAAATTGAGAGCATTGTGTCGGCCGGTACGAAAATAGATATCAATTATTATCTCAACGAAGTGATTGATGTCGAACGGCAGGAAGAAGTTTATGATTACTTCCGAAGTGCCGAAACCGACAGTATTCAGGATGCCATTGATGAACTGGGTGAAAATGAATATTCCCCCGAAGAAATCAGACTTATGCGTATCAAATTCATGAGCGAAATGGCAAATTAATGTAATAGGGTGCATGACTTTCGAAATTTATCCGGGGCCGTGTTCATGGAACATCAATTTTTTTTGAATTTAATTTATTGATATCCAGTAATAAAGATCATAATACAGATACCTTTCATCCGCCTGTAACCCAAATCGGTAATGGCCGTTTGAACATACTGATTATCTGGCAGTATGTTCGAATTTGTTTGGGATAACCCTTTGGGGTTTCTGATTGCATTTATACCCGCGTTGTTAAATCTGTCCATTGTAGGTTATATAATTTTCAAATTACCCGACAACAGACTAACCAATGTTTTTGCATTACTTGCTCTGTCGCTTGCCTTATGGCAGATAAACGACTCTATTACCCGAATCAGCATTGATGACCAACATGTAAACAGGTGGGATATTATTTTGTGCGCCGCCTGGATATTTGTGGGGCCCCTGTGCCTTCACTTTTCGTTATTATACACATCCATACTTAAGCAAAACGGCTCCCGCACCTTCCTTTTGCTGCTGTATACTCCCGCCATTGTATTTATGCTGTTATACCAGGTTGAAGCATATCCTCACGAATTTATTTACGATGAACTTTGGGGGTGGGTTAATTATCACGACAAACACTGGATCGATATCGTACAAATTTACTGGATTTCGGCTCTGGTAATCAGTGCTACGGCACTCCTGTTTTATCACACACATAAAATAAGGAAAGACGAATTGCTCAAAAAGCAAACCATGCTGATTGCCTTTGGTATTGGAATACCTACTGTCGCAGGTATTATCGGTCAGGTTATCATGCCAATTTTTCTCGAACAGCCAGCTATACCCGCAGCGTCAACTTTCATGACTTTCTTTTCGCTGG
>CAZPKJ010000115.1:0-10015 GCA_964587075.1 uncultured Flavobacteriaceae bacterium
TTATGACTTATTTCAAAACCTCACCACGAGTCCTGTTCCTATATCAAATCCTGCAAAGGACAACGGGTATTCAAAATCGGATCCGAGATTATCTGAAATTCTTCCATTGTTAAAATTCATATAAGGGATTCCTAAAAAGGCTGTAAGACCAACACCCTTAACAACATACACCCTGAAATTCACCAGGTTCAAACGTATATAGGTACCGGTAGCGGTAAACTCGCTATCCACATGATCATTACTGTTGAACCTGAAAGAAGAGATACCGATTCCAAGACCGCTTGACAAATCGATCCGGCTGTTCCTCACCCAGTGAAAATTTCCTTTCAGCAATACATCAAAGCTGTTTGCTTTGGCAATGGCACGGGTAATACTGTCTTCCTCGGTAAAATAATTACAAATTCCAATTTCTATTCCGGCTCCAATTCTGTCGGTAACCGCATATTCGAAACCGATTGGAATCGTATAGCTGGCAGCGCGGTCTTTTTTACCATCATCAACCTCATTCTCGTTGGTAATATTATAGATGGAAATTTTAATTCCGGCGTCTATAAACATCTTCCCTTGTTCAAAACTCTGAGCTTCCAATACCCGCGGAATTAGTATTAAAGCTGCTGAAATAATTGCAATAATTCGAAACATAAATGTAGCTTTTAAGGTGCTGAAATTATGAAATAATGCATGATTAGCTGAAACGGGGCGTTGACGGAAACATTTTTCTCAAAACCAGAAATAACTATAAGTGTTTGTTTATCAATGCAATTAAGTTAACATATAAACAATGTATTGTTCATTAATGACAATAAATTTACCTTATGAGCATTACAATTTTAACTTTTATTGCACTTCCAGAAAGTAACATACCATGAACAAACAACTGATTTCGGCTATATTCATTTTTATATTCCCGGTGCTGGTTTTGGCGCAACCACCCCGGAGGACCACGCCGGCCGAATACATTGAACTTTATAAAATTGATGCCATTAAGGATATGAAAAAAATGGGGGTGCCCGCAAGCATAACGCTTGCTCAGGGGATTCTTGAATCGGATTGCGGAAACAGCGAACTGGCACGCGAGGCAAAAAATCATTTTGGTATAAAATGCCACAAGGAATGGAATGGGCCTACCTATATCAAAGATGACGACACCAAGGATGAATGCTTCAGAAAATATGAAAACGTCCTCCAGTCATTCGATGATCATGGCCGGTTTTTAAGAGAACGTCCCCGATACGCATTCCTGTTTGAATACGACATTACCGATTACAAGAGCTGGGCTCACGGATTAAAAAAAGCCGGTTATGCCACCAATCCGAGATATGCGGAGTTGCTTATAAAAATTATTGAGGAGCACAATTTATCGCAGTTCGACAGAGGCGGAGACAATATTCCAATCGCTTCCGCGGATGATAAAATTGAACCAGGTGCACCTTCACCCCTTGCACCATCGGCCGCATCAGACAAGAGTGGCCGGGGAACAACTTCAAAAAGCCGGAAATATACTCCAAAAACAAATCAAAATGAGGTTCCTTTTGTAATTGCGAAAAAAGGTGATTCATGGTTTTCGGTTGCGTCGCAACATGATATCCGCTTATGGCAAATTTATAAATACAACGATGCCACTGAACTGGACGACCTTCGCGAAGGCGATATTGTATACCTGAAACCAAAACGGGGAAAGCCATCAGAAAAAATACATACCGTTTCGCAAGGTGAATCACTCAGGTATATCGCTCAGAAATATGGCGTAAGGCTTAACAGGCTCATTAAATTAAATCAACTTCAGTCTTCTCAGAATATTAATCCGGGTACGAAAATCAAGCTGCAGTAAGTACGCAATTTTTGTGTAACCAACGGCAGTAAATCAACCTGATTTCCTGGAATCCTGGCTCCAAAAGTATATTCCTGGCATCCTGGAATCGGTTATTCAATGGCATAAACATAGAAGCGGTTATCGCTGCCACCTACAAACAGATTTTTATTTCCATCCAGGTTCAATTCATCTATTACAGCTCCTGAGCAGCCGTTCACCGGAAATCCCCGCAAGGGTGTCCCGTTCATGAAAAGTAAATATTGCTTGTTGGCAGATTTTGATTGTACCGACAGGACATCAACTCCCTTTTTTAATTTATGTAATGTAAGTCCTTCGGTTAACTCTTCAGTGAATTCTTTACGATAAATCATAACCAGGTTTCTGTTATATGCGGTAACATCATGCCGTCCGCTGAATATGTAATCGGCTATACCATCATTATCTGCATCAGCATATACAAATCCATGTTCAGGAACCGAAGCATTCAGTGGCAGCACGGATACTTCACCATTCGTATTAATCCTAACAATATTTCCATCGGTATCAGTAAAAATAAGTTCACCATTTTCATCTAAACCTAAATTTGAATGCTGAGCAATATTTATCTTCCGGTTTACGGGAATAACAATTTCTCCCAACCTGTTTATCAGATAAAACCCGCCACCATCATCGTTCACTACCATTAACTCCCTTGCACCAAAACCAACCACTTCTATGGTTCGCGCCACTTTGCCGGTTACAGTCTGAAAATTCCATCCCGGCAAGGGCTTGCCTCCCGGAAGGTATGCGTAAACCTTATTATTTGAGCATGCTATGGTAATTTGCGGCACGTTATTTTTATCGAAATCATATAAACATAGCCCGTTAGTGGCCCTGGCAGGCAACCTTATGGGATAGTTACCCACTGGTTTACCCTCAGTATCCATTAAGAAAAGATAATCTTCCGTATTAAAGAGAAATTGCTTTGAATTGTTCTTAAACAAATCGATTTCATAAAAATCACTCAACACGTGTCCGTTGATGTCTGTTTTCCAGATAATGTTTCCTGAATTATCGACATAATATAGTGTGTTGGAATCATCCTGGAACAGCAGCCGTCTGGTTTTCGAAACCGAATCCGTGGTTAATAATGGTTTCAATGATACCGAAGAGTCGGTGTCAACTGAAAATAAATTTGCGGTACCACTTTTATTGTCGCTGCCGGCAAAGTTGACAGCCGCATTTAACCTGTGTGTAGTTCCCGAAGCACTCAATTGTAATCCAGCAACACTCACGTCGTTGATAACATCCCTGTATTTGTCGGCTAACGGCAGCCACTTTTCAGAGGCCATTGATTTGTAAAGGTAAAATGCCCTTGCAGGTTTCAAATAAAATAAAAAGTTGCCCTTTTCGGGAAATTGTTTACTGATTAGTTTGTAATCACCCGTTTGAACAAGCAATGATCCAGATTTATAGTCATCAATAACTGAACGAACGGATGAAGCCTGATTTCCAAAAATAACATAGTTGCCGATAATAGTATAATAGGACCTTTGCACCTTACTGAACAGATCGCCAAACAATGCGGGAAGCATCCCATTCACTTTAATAAACCCAATGGTATGTCCGTTGTATTGTTCTTCCTTTACCTCCGATTCAGATTTCTGATCGGCGGCTGCGCTCAGCTCTATGAGTATTTTCCGTGCTTTGCGGATGTTTTTCGAATGCACAACGGCAAAACAGTTGTTGGTGTAATTCAAACCCGGTGGCTCAATAATAACCAGGGCAAATTCATGGCCCATCCATTCACTAAACCTTTCCTGCAGATTTGTATTCAGAGCCTTGTTTATGGCCTGAATGGCATTTACCGAAACAAGTTTTTGCTTCGGGGTATAATACTGAGAGTTCAGCCTGGCCAGAAATCCATCAACATCACTTAGTCCAAAATATTTAACCAGTGCGGTTCTTGACGACAATACACTGAACAATTCTTTCGCCACTGGCTGTTGTCCGTTAAAACAAGTTTGAAAGTCGGTTGAATCGGCTTCGGGGAAATAACCATTAAATACTGCCGACTGATCATGCAAATCGGCACCTGTGGCCACCCAGTTACCGAAAGATTTTACATTGGCAAATCCGTTCGATTTTTCGGGATTGGTAAAAACACCCAGCAATGATGGAATGTTTTTCAGATTAAAGAATACATCAATGCCGGTACTTTGAAAATTCTTTAATGCTGTTTGCATTCCGTCAAAAACTTTATTCCCTACTTTTTGCTGCCGGAGGGCATCTTCTACCAAAAACGAAGTAAAGCTGCCAATAAAAACACCTTTTGAAACAGAATATGTAAAAATGTTTCCATCACGGGTTACAATATCCCGAATAGCATTGCCATCGTATATACGCTGAGCCGCATTTCCTTCATGAACGGAAATACTTCTCATTAATTCCTCTATACCGGCATCATTGAATTTGTTGTCGAAATTCTTCAAAAACAAAAAATCAAACTCCGACGCTCCAGTAACGTGAGCAGAAATATATAAAGGTCCGGTATTCACAAAATCCTGAAATAATTCATTTCCGGTAAATACCGAATCAAGTAATGCCATCTGCTTCTTCAGCGTATTAATAGACTCTACACGACTGAGAACATTCCAGAAGGCATTTTTTTGCAGCGTTTTCAATGATACCAGTTTCGTATCATAAACTACAAAAAATGACGCATCCGAAGGAATGGCTTCCGCCGGATCGGCTCCCTGGCGGGAATAGCTTCTAAAATACAGGAATGCTGCCGCTACAGCCAGCAGGATAAAAAGTGCAATAAAGGATGAGCTGACTACCCGCTTCATGAATCTACCGGAGAATTTTGAATCTCAATTGATTTTGATTCAAAACTACTGGTATAATCATCCTGACAACGTTGAAGAAGCTGGTTTTTATTTACACTCGTGTGTTAATAAGCATCGAACTTAAAAAGGCAGCTTAACCTGATAATCGAGGCGGAAGCTTTTACGGTGGAAAGGCGATTGACCGTATTTCATGAGTGCATTCCGGTGCGATTCGGTTGCGTAGGCTTTATTCTTATCCCATCCATATTGCGGATGTTTCCGGTGTAATTCATTCATTATATCATCCCTGGTGGTTTTAGCCAGTACCGAGGCGGCGGCAATAGAGGTATAAATACTGTCGCCACCGATAACACACTGGTGTTTTATTGAATGGAAAGGTTTAAACCGGTTACCATCAATCAGCAGCAATGACGGGGCTACCGATAACTGTGCAATGGCTTTATGCATAGCAAGCAAAGAAGCATTGAGAATGTTTATAGCGTCAATTTCATGATGGTCGCAAATGCCGGTAGCCCAGCTGAGTGCTTCCTTTTGTATAATATCGCGAAGTAATACCCGGTTAGCCGGGCTCATTTTTTTTGAATCATTAAGCAGGGGATGATTGAAGCCCGGAGGTAAAATAACTGCAGCAGCAACCACCGGCCCTGCCAGACAGCCTCGTCCCGCTTCATCGCATCCAGCTACGGGACCTTCGCTTGAGGTATAATTTTTTAGCAAATTATGAGTTTATAAGGGTATCGTTTTAATTAGGCTAAATTTGCACCAACTTTTTGGGAATGCAAAAAAAATTTATCACCAACCTCGGTTTACTGCTCTTTTTAAACCTGCTCATCAAACCATTTTGGCTGCTGGGTATCGACCGTGTTGTGCAAAACGAAACCGGAGCGGATGTTTACGGGACTTATTACGCCTTATTTAACTTTTCTTTTTTGTTCAATATCCTCCTCGACCTGGGCATAACCAATTTTAACAACCGGAACATCTCGCAAAATAAACAACTTCTGCAAAAACATCTCTCAGGAATTATTACCCTGCGGTTGTTGCTGATGTTTTTGTATGGCGGTGTCAGCCTTCTGGCTGCGGCTTTGCTGGGTTACCAGGGGCCGCAAATCACCATGCTTCTCATTCTTTTGCTGAATCAGGCCCTTATTTCATTTATTTTATACCTGCGCTCGAATTTAGCCGGATTACACCTTTTTAAAACCGACAGCATTGTTTCGGTACTCGACAGAACCATAATGATTGTCATTTGCGGCTGGCTTTTATGGGGAAGGCCGGATGAGGAAGCATTCAGGATTGAATGGTTTATCTGGGCTCAAACTGTTGCTTATGTATGTACCATATTGTTTGTGCTGGTATTCCTTTCGGCAAAGGTGCGATTTGTACCTATCCGGTGGAGCCCGGTTTTTGCTCTCATGATATTAAAAAAATCATATCCGTTTGCTGTTTTGATTCTGCTGATGACCTTTTATAACCGGATTGATTCGGTCATGCTCGAGCGAATGCTTTCGGATGGCGCCAAACAGGCTGGTATATATGCCCAGGCATATCGCCTGATGGATGCTGCCAATATGATAGCTTACCTTTTTGCAGCCCTTTTACTTCCGATTTTTTCATACCAGCTTAAAAAGCAGGAGGATATAAAACCCGTACTAAAATTATCCTATGCGCTCATTTCGATTCCTGCAATCATTATTGCCATTGTTGCCGCATTTCATGGAACTCAAATTATGGACCTGCTCTATGATGAACATACAACAGACTCGGCAACAATTTTCATGTTGCTGATGGGAGCTTTTGTAGCCATTTCAACTACCTACATATTTGGAACACTTTTAACAGCAAACGGAAATTTACGTCAGCTGAACCTCATGGCTGGAGCAGGAATGGCAGTGAACATTATACTGAACTTGTTTCTGATACCCAAATGGCACGCAACCGGGGCCGCAATAGCCAGTTTTATTACACAGGTTCTAACCGCTTTGATACAAATGGTATTATGTGTTGGCATTTTCAAACTTCCCGTCAACGGGAAATTAATAACCGCGTACTTAACCTTTTTTGTGACGAGCATCCTGGCTGCCTGTGGAATTCAACAGGTATTTGAATCATGGGTCATGCAGATGGTGCTGATGATCCTGACATTTATTGGTATATCGCTGATTCTCAAAATAATCGACATACGTGAACTAATCAGGGTTGTTCGCAGCAAGAGCGCATAAACGGTCTTGGTTAGCGGTTTATTGTGTGATGTAAACTATTGATCAATAATGATATCAGGACACTCACATGATCCTTTTTTTTTATACTTTTGCCCGCCTGCCACCAGTTAATCAATTTCTCAAATGAACGGAAACGACACGAAAAAACATGGATTTGATGCCCTGTTTGTCATTGACATTGCCCTTAAATATAAAAAGCACCTGGCCCTGGTCGGTATTTCTTCGGTGATCCTGGCCATTATTTTTTCTTCACCTTTTTTCATAACGCCAAAATTCAAATCAACCGCGGTAGTTTACCCATCGAATCTGGTCCCCTATTCAACTGAAAGTCCAACGGAACAAATGCTTCAGTTATTCGACTCCGACGATATCAGAGATCAGCTGATTTCCGATTTTGATTTGTACAATCATTACGAAGTTGACACCAATTCAAAATATCCGCTTACCACTTTGCATGGCATCATGCGGGACAATATCAAGTTCGACAAAACCAAATTTGAATCGGTTGAAATTACAGTTTGGGATACCGATCCCGAAATTGCAAGCCGGATGATTGATTCACTACTTTCAAGCATGCATGAGAAAGCCCGGTTGCTGCAACGGGAGAAATCGGCCGAGGTGGTGGTAATTATAAAAAACCAGCTCGATCTTAAAAAGGCTGAAATGGATTCTATGGAAAACGCCTTGCGGCAGATAAGGTCGGATTATGGAATTCTGGATTTTGAAGAGCAGGTTAAGGGGTTCAGCAAAGTTTATTACAATGAAGTGGCCAATGGCAGGGCCGGTCAGGGTGCCGGCAGACCCCTGGACAAGGTAATGAATAATCTGACCAGCAAGGGTGGCGAATATGTTTCACTCAAAGAACATTTGTGGCGTGTACGGGGCACCTACAATGATTTTAAAATCCAGTATGAAAACGCCCTCAAGGACCTTACCAAGGAACTCACGTATTCAAATGTGATTACCAATCCCGTTCCTGCCGAGAAAAAATCGTATCCTGTAAGGAGCCTTATTGTGGTCATGTTTACAGGGGGCATGCTTCTGTTATCATTTATCATCCTGGTTTTGTATGAAAACTCCCTCCGGATGCAACATAATAAAACCGTTTAAATTTTTTAAATGGAGCCATTAGCAGCTGATTCAAGAGGATTGAAATGGCTATATGGAAGCGCTTTTCTATTTGCCCTGACTTCGTGCATTGCGCTGGCTGAAGAATTTTACTGGATTTTTTTAATTCCAATTGTCCTGCTCGTAGTTGTTACCGGCTTTTACCGGGTCGATTTGCTCATGCTTTTTGCCGTTGCAGTTACTCCATTATCTATCAATCTGGCTAAAACATCGCTTGGTATTGGAGTGAGCCTGCCCAGCGAACCAATCATTTTCGGTATTATGTTACTCTATTTTTTCAAGATGATAATGGATGACACTTTCGATAAAAAAGTTTTGTTGCATCCTGTAAGCCTGGCCATCATTTTTCATTTGCTTTGGATGCTTGTTACTTCGCTCACAAGCTCTATGCCTCTGGTGTCACTCAAGGCTACACTGGCACGATTTTGTTTTGTTATAGTATTCTTTTACCTGTGTTCCCAGGTATTTCGACGGATTAAGATGATCCGGATTTTTGCTTGGTGTTACATAATCCCCCTGCTCATAGTGGTAGGTTACACCAGTTATATTCATGCTATGGCCGGATTCACCGAAAAAGCGGCACATACAGCCATGGTACCATTTTACAACGACCATACCGCTTATGCCGCTGTGATAGCCATGTTTATTCCCATAACCCTTGGTTTTGCAGGCGACAAAGAGTCATCAAGGTTTATAAGAATATTCAGTTTTATTGCATTTGCAGTTTTTATAACAGCCATTGTATTATCATATACACGGGCCTCATGGATCAGCCTGGTTGCAGCACTGGTATGTTACCTCATTCTGTTGTTGAGAATAAAAACCTCCATTGTTGTTGGCGGAATAGCCGCGTTTGTGATTTTCTTGTTCATATACTGGACACAAATTACCATGACCCTCGAACGTACTGACAAACAGTCATCAACCGACTATGCCTCGCACGTTGAATCGATGTCGAATATTACAACCGATGCTTCCAATGTGGAACGGCTGAACCGGTGGCAGAGTGCATTCAGGATGTGGTTCGACAGACCTTTGTTCGGATGGGGGCCCGGCACCTATATGTTTCAGTATGCACCATATCAAAAATGGAGTGAGCGTACCATAATCAGTACCAATTTCGGTGAAGGAGGAAATGCGCACAGCGAGTATATCGGACCCTTGTCGGAACAGGGAATTCCAGGCCCATTGGCATTTATTCTAATTGGTGCACTGGTAATATTCGGGGCATCGCGTATTATAATAAACTCAAAGAACCCGAAAGTAAACATGCTGGCAAAAAGTCTTTTGCTGGGACTCATCACATACTGGGTACATGGATTTTTGAATAATTTTTTGGATACCGAAAAAGCGTCAGTGCCATTTTGGGCTTTTATCGCAGGACTGGTTGCCCTTGAAATGTATCACCACCAATCAAAACCCGGTAACGGAAAAGAAGTGTCAGTTAAATCGGATACTTAAAAAAGTAACATCATCGGGGTAACTGTTTTCACCTCTGAATTCATCAAACGACCTTACCATCACTTCATGCAAATGTTGCATGGTGGACACCTGGCGGTGAAGAGTCAGTAATCCGGCAAGTTGTTCAAATCCGAAAGTTGTTCCCATATGATTTTCCATATCGGTAATCCCGTCCGTATAACAAAACAACAGCGACCCTTGTGGAAAATCAGCCTCACCGGTATTTAAAAATGGCAGTTCATCAAACATGCCCAACCCGGTAGTGCCCAGTTGTAACGCGGTTAAACTATCGCCATGTAAAAGAATGGGAGGATTGTGACCTGCATTGATGTATCGAATCTTTCCATCATGCCTGTTGATAAGGGCAATGAAAAATGTTATAAACTTTTCACCTCTCGCCGAACGGTTCACACATGCATTTAATTCGTGGACCAGGTTGGTAAGTGTGAATCCCGTATGTTTTATCAATGCATGCAGATTTGCCTGGAAGTTCGACATCAGCATGGCGGCCGACAATCCCTTTCCCGAAACATCGGCCATGCAAACAAGAGCCTCGTGCTCAT
>CAZPKJ010000116.1:0-9692 GCA_964587075.1 uncultured Flavobacteriaceae bacterium
CAATCATTATAGGATTCCAGGTCCGGCCTGTTGTTAGCGCGCGCCGTTTGGCTGAACAGGAGCAGATTGATATTCGCCTGTACTCCATTATTTATAACGCCATTAATGAAGTTAAAGATGCCATGGAGGGAATGCTTGCTCCTGAGTTTGAGGAGAAGATTATTTGTAACCTTGAAGTACGCGATACATTTAAAATTCCAAAAGCTGGTACCGTTGCCGGATGTATGGTGCTCGATGGTAAAATAACCCGCAACACCAAAGTGCGTGTGATCCGTGATGGCATTGTTGGTTATTCCGGTGAACTTTCATCTCTGAAGCGATTCAAAGATGATGTTAAGGAGGTCGCAGCCGGTTACGAATGCGGACTCAGTATCCAGAATTATAACGATATCCAGGTAGGTGATATCATTGAAGGATACGAACAGGTTGCCGTTAAGCGTACACTGGCGTAAAAATAGATCATAAGTCATGGGTCAAATGGAAAAGGGTGACCCATGACTTTTTTCTTTTATTCTGTAACTTCCCTTTCCCCCTGTCCGTCTCATTTTCAGAAACCTTAACTTTGTAGGATAGCCATAGCCAGTATATGACTGTAAGTGAGTACAATAAGTGTGTCGACAACTTCTCCGACGGTGCGTACCGATTTATCCTTCACAACATCCGCGATAAAGATGATGCCAGGGATATTATCCAGGATACGTTCGAAAAGTTATGGCTTACCCATGCCAATGTAAATTTTGAGAAAGCAAAGTCGTACATATTTACTACAGCATACCGGACTATGGTTGATAAGATAAGGCGCAGCAAAAAGTTTGTCATGATGGAAGAGTCATACCAGAATCAACCCCATCACCAAACGCAATATACAGGACTAAAAGAAGTGTTGCGAGAGGCGGTTGATACATTACCTGAAATTCAAAAATCGGTCATCATGCTCCGCGACTATGAGGGATACAGTTACCAGGAGATTGGTGAAATTACGGGGCTCAGCGAATCGCAGGTAAAAGTTTATATATACCGGGCACGGACCACACTGAAGAACTATCTGGGAAGCATGGAAAATGTCATCTGAGAAAACTACCATACTCAAGTAAGAATGATTATAAACCGGAACAACTACGAAGCGTATTTCATCGATTATTTCGATGGCGTGCTGGATGGCGCACTTACCGCCGAGTTGTTTTTATTCCTCGAGAATCATCAGGACCTAAAAAAAGAATTTGATGAGTTCCGAACCGTAACCCTTGAACCCACCGAAGAATCTTTAGATTTTCGCGATAGTATGAAGCGGGGCGAGATTACCCTTCACAACATTGTACATTACCTGGTGGCTTATCATGAGGGTGATTTGTCAAAGCAGGAAAAGGCAACATTACTGGAGTTCATTTCACGTCACAAACAATTTGAACATGACCTTGAACTGTTCCGGACAGCACGCCTTGATGCTGATGACAGGGTGGAGTATCCCTTTAAAAAGCAATTAAAACAACCCGTTCCTCTTATTCCGGTTGGACGTCAACAATGGAATTATGCAGTCGCCGCAATCCTTATTTTTTCATTGATTGGTGGCAGCTATTTTATATATACACAATCGCAGTTCCGGACAAACAACTCCATTGCATCAACTCAAAATATCCCTAAAGATACCGTTCATGTACAAACAGAGGAGGACGGGACGCAAAGGGATGCGACTCCTGTTAAAAGACATGTGAATTCTCCCGGACAAAATCAACCGGCTGAGTATCGTAAACCGGCCTTGTCTCCGCAGCTATTGACGAATAGTTCAGGAAACAATCAACGGCACAACGGTTCGGATAACAGGCCGTCAGTCAGTGAAAAGTTACCATTACTGAATCTTAAAGAGGCTGTAGTTAATCATAAGAACGAACCGGTACATGTAGTAAAAATTTCAGATGTTAATCCTGCCATGGCGGCAAATACCTCGAAAACCCTGGTTCCCGCCGAAAGCAGAGACGAGTATATTTCCGTTTGGGAGGCGTTACGTAACGGAGCCGAGAACAATTTGAAAAAATTTGCAGGTCAGCAGGATGATGTGGTTTTAGCTTCCGCTGATGAAAAATCAGATTTGAAAATCGCCGACCTGATTGGTAAAAGCATTGAAAAAGTGTCAAACGAAAAAGTGCAGGTTGAAACAAGTTATGATGACCGTGGAAAGTTATCATCGTTTAATTTTAAGGCCGGAAAATTAAGTATAGAGCGTACGGGAGGATATTAAATTTTAAAGAAGGATAACATGAGCAATAACGATATTCTACGGCGGATCCGGTACACCTTTAATTTTGATGACAGCTCGATGATTGAATTGTTTCAATTGGGCGGACTGGAAGTTACCAGGGCCGAAGTTAGCAGCTGGCTGAAAAAAGAAGATGATCCTGAGATGGTGAGTATTTACGACAAACCTTTGTCCGCTTTTTTGAACGGCTGGATAATCAGGAACAGAGGCAGGCAAGAGGGAATTGAAATGAAACCTGAAAAGTCGTTGGATAATAATGCAACCCTCCGAAAAATTAAAATCGCTTTAAATTTAAAGGACACCGATATGCTTGAGCTGCTTGACTTAGCCGGATTCCGTTTCAGTAAGCATGAGTTAAGTGCCCTTTTTCGTAAGCCCGGTCAGGATCAGTATAAACAATGCAAGGACCAGGTGTTGCGAAATTTCCTTTACGGGATGCAATTAAAGTACCGGCCAAAACATGAGAATGGATGAATCCGAAATCAGCATCCCTGAATAATATTATATAAAAACGGCTTGGGTTGTAACATTTGTGTAAACCCGACCGTCACATTCCTGTAAACAATAATAAAAGAGCATATGAAAAGCCTGTCATTCAGTATTATAGTAACAATGTTTTTAATGATTTCCGATTCAGGATACGGTCAGGGTGAATTATCATTCGACAAAATCCGTATAGCGGGTGCGGCTTCGGTAGAATTGAAGCAGGGGGAGAATAACAGCATCACATCAGGGGATGAGAATTCAGTTCCCGGCACAGCATTGTATACTGTTACATCCGACGGATGGTTAGTTGTTAACGGCCGCAAAGGTGATGAGCTTAATGTAACGGCCAGGAGAATACGTAAGATTGATATAGCAGGAGCCGGGAAGCTGGAGAGTGACGGACAAATTAGTGAAAAGGAGATTGACATTCTGGTAAGCGGCGTTGGAAAGGTTGAACTTGATTTACAAAGCGAAAAAGTACACGCCTCAATTAGTGGTACCGGAAAAATTGAATTGAAAGGTTCAACAAACAATCTGGATATTGATATAAGCGGTGCCGGAAAAGTTGATGCCGAACAATTACGTACAGCTTCATGTAACGCCAATATCAGCGGAAGCGGCAAATGCCTGCTTAATGTAACCGATGTACTGACTACCAATATTAGTGGAAGTGGAAGCGTTTACTATGTTTCGCTTCCCGCAACTGTAAATAAAAATATTTCCGGATCGGGTAAAGTGGCCGATGCAAATACAAACGTGCAGGACACAACGAAAATCTCTTTTGGTAAAAGAAAGCTGCTTATTGTTGATGAAGCGGGTAAAAACATAAGGCAGGGATTTAAAGAATCTGTTATGTCAAAACCATCGAAAGTAAAAAGTCATTGGGCGGGGTTTGAATTGGGTGTAAACATGCTTGCCGATTCCGATTATAAAACATCGGCCCCTGAGGGATATGATTTTCTGAAACTTAAAACAGGGAAATCGATTGCAGTAAATTTTAATATGGTCGATTTTGAAATTGACCTCTACAGGAAAAATATAATGTTGGTTACCGGACTGGGATTTACCATAAATAATTACCGGTTTAAATCACAGTCATACTTGTTGCCGGGAACTGATTCGGTGATAGCGTTTATGGACCCGTCGGTTGATGTTAAAAAGAATAAACTGGTTGTTAATTATATCACTGTTCCGTTATTACTCGAATTCAACACCAGCCGGAACCCCGATCGTACAGTACATTTTGCCGCCGGCATTATTGGGGGATTACGGGTTGGTTCACATGTTAAACTGGTTAAAGAGATTAACGGGGATAATACCAAATCAAAAACCCGCGATGATTTCAATCTAAATCCCTGGCGATACGATGCCACTGTCAGACTGGGCTACCGGAACTTTACGGTTTTTGGAAGTTACGGACTGGCCGGGTTGTTTAAAAATGACATTAAACCGGAGTTAAATCCGGTTACTGTTGGGGTTCGATTGGCCGGATGGTAATTTCCTTCAGATTCAATAGCAAATAAGTGGTTAGTTTTATGTAAGGCAGCGGAAATCCTGAAAAGGGTTTCCGTTTTTTAATGTGATCATTTGATGTATGGTTATGCGGGATATTGCAATTATGAATTTAGTATACTAAATTTACCTGGGAAAATATCAAAATTAATAACATGCACGGAACCCGGCTCTGGTTTAAAATTTTATTTTTTTCAACCTTAATTTGTAGTCCTAAAGCATGGGCTCAGTCAGATGTTTTGTTTTCTAAGAACCCATGTCAAACAGATCTTGTAACCTTAAACAGCCGCTCATCAGGAGCGTTAACCGCTGATGAATTACTTGGCACTACACAATTACTGGTAAAACCCCCTTGCGATACTTTATTTACCATTAAATCATTCCGGTTTACATTGGTAAGAACCGGCGGTAAGCCTGCTGAAGTACAGAATAACTACGATGGAACAATTACGGGGGAAATGTACGAGCTTATAAAAACCGCTGTAGCGGGAGATAAAATATATTTCGAATATCTGAAACTGCGTGACTACAAAGGCAGCACACGATCACATGGCGCATTAAGCTTTACGGTTAAGTGAACTCAATGAAGTTTTCGGAACACTGACTTGTTATTACCGGTATTTCCACAACAGGTTACTTTACTAACTCCATATCTTTAATGCCATCAAACTGCGGCTGTATAATCCATTTTCCGGTTTTGTCAATGATTCCCCATTTGTCGCCAAGCCTGGCCGCAGCGTAACCATTTTTAAAATCGCGAACAGCTTCAAATTGTGGCTGAATAACCCACTCCCCCTTATTATTATAAAATCCACGCTTGTCGTTTTTCTTTCCATCCGAAAGACCTTCACTAAAATCGCCCCAAACATCGGTATCGGTTACGTAAGTTAATTCGCCCTGCTTATTTACATACGCCCATTTCCCATCGGTAGTTTTCACCCGGGCCAAACCGGCAGTTGCATCAAATTCTTTGCCTGCGGCGAATCGGGGTTCAATTAACCAATCACCTTTAGTATTAATAAATCCAAGCAGCTTCCCGTCGGTTTTGGCCCAGGCTATGCCGTTCTTAAAATAGCCTACACTTTCAAATTTAGCAGGAATGGCAACACTTCCGTCAACCGCTAAAAATCCAAACTTTTTATCGGCAGCCCTGAATGGCGCAAGCCCCTCGGAGAAAGGTTTGATATCCATGATTCCGGTTGTTTGTGGTTTTATTTCGTTACCGGCTTTATTCAGGATAATAAAGTTGCCACCCGATCTGGCGGAAGCAAATCCATCATGAAATTCAGTAACATCGTCGTACCGCGCTGCTATGGCCAGTTTGCCTTCAGAATTAAGGTACCCCCATTTGTCGCCCAGCCGGATAGCCACCAGGCCATCTGCAAACCCGTCAACATCGAATCCTAAGCCATCATGAATTTTAAAACTGGTTACTTCGGTTTTGAGTCGCCCACCCTTTTGATTTATAAAGAAATACTGTCTTTCTTTTGTGTCGTAAATAGTGGCATAACCCGATGGCGAAAAGCGGTAACATTTTTCAAACTGTGCAGGAATAATAATTTCTCCTTTAATATTGGCATAACCCCAGTATTTACTCCCTGATGGCTTAACCTGTGTAATATACGTTTGTGCCTGAACCGTTATACATACAAACGATACAATAAATCCGACTAATACAGTTAATTTTCGCATGGCCTATTTTTTTACAAAAATAAAAAAACTTCACGCAATTTTTAATAAAGGAGCTCGGTCAGTGTTTGCAGGTATGAAGTATTGCTATTCATGCCGTTATGGCCAAGCCCCTTAATTATGACAAACCGGTCGCTGGGTTTGAGGTGTGACCTGAGGCGGTCACTTGAAGCGATAGGAACAACCTGGTCAGCGTCGCCGTGAAATATTACTACACGGGATCTTGTATTGGCTACGAAGCGGTATGTTTCAAACTGGTACTTTAATAGAAACGGCGGAACAAACGGATAACGATCCAGTGCGATATCGGCCAAACAGTAAAACGGTGCCTGCAATATTAGCAATCGGGGTCTGTTAACCGAAGCGAGGTATGAAGCTACGCCAGTACCAATAGAATAGCCTGCTATGATGATTTTGCTTTCGGGATACCGGGGTTTTAACATATCGTAAACCGATTGGGCATCGCTGTAAAACTGACGTTCGTCAGAAATTTTGCCATCACTTTTTCCAAATCCCCGGTAGTCGAACATGAAAATATCATACCCCAAATCAGTATAATACTCGGCATCAAAACCCCACGATGCCAGCGAGCCCGAATTACCATGAAGATAAAAGATTAATCCCTTTGCCGAATCGGTTTTAAATAATAACCCATGTAACAACACACTATCCCTGGCAGGAATATAGATTTCTTCGGGTATACGATTAAAATTAAACGAATAATTTTCCGGTAACTTCTTTGGATGAAAAATAAACGCTTCCTGAAAAAAATACATGGCGCTGCAAATTATCACATACAACGACATAACAATCATTAAAAACCAAAGAGAAATTCGTTTGGCGCGGTACATCATAATCAGGTTCTCGAATGTAATGCCACACGATTACCTTCGCTGTCGGTGAACAGGGCCATATATCCAACATCAGGGTTAATGAGTTTCTTGGGAATTATTATTTTGCCTCCTGCCTGCTCAACCCGGGTGAGTTCGATGTTCACATCGGCTGATGAAAAATAAACCAGAGCACCCTCCTGTGACGGGACGTAAAAGTCGGGGTGTTTTACCAGGGAGCCGCCTGCACCTCTATCCATATCATCCCATGGAAACCAGGCCATATCCAGCGGCCCCATTTGGTTTCGCGCCAGCTTGCAGTTAAATACGGATTCGTAGAACCGCATGGCACGCTCCATATCCTTTACGGGAATTTCAAACCAACTTACTGTTACCTGATTATTGAGTGACAACGAATTACATATTGGTTATACCAAATGTAATAGTATTATCAAAATGAAACAACCGTATACGGGAAAAAAACGGGAGCTTATCGGGCTCCCGCAGGGTCATTTTATTTGAAGGCAGTACAACAACTATTTTTGAATCACCAGTTTGCTTGTCGAAAACCGGTTGTTGCAATTACTTTCAACCATGTAAATTCCCGATGTAATGGCTGAAACGTCGATGTTCATTTTTTGCTGGCCCATTGCGACATCCAACGTCTGAATGAGCAGGGTTTTGCCCGTCAAATCCTTTACCGTTACAGTCCATTCACCCCCATGTTCCGTATTTGTATGAACTTCAAAAAAGGTAGCTGCCGGATTTGGATATAAATAGTCGCTTTGCGCCACGTATTCAGCCTGCCCCGATTCCCTGCATGCAAAAGTAACCGGCATAGTACGGTAAGCCCCCGAACCACAAAGGTTGTTGGCCCTTACCTTAACATTACCGTCGTAGTTTTTAAAATTTACGGTTACTGCATTCGAAGTGGTAGTAAGAGTTGTTGTAGTAGATATAATATTTCCATCATGAATTCGTGCACCTGAAGGTACTTTCCACGTATAGCTGGTAGCACCGGCAACAGGAGATATACTATACGGAACACCCTGTTCGTTTACACATGGGCCGTTAGTACCCGATATTAAACCCGGCTGCGATGGTTCATCAACAATACCAAGGGTACGGGCATTGCTCACGCCACACGCATTGGCTGCGGTAACACTTAACAAACCGGATGAAAGCGTGCTTCCGAAGTTTGCCGTTATTGAATTGGTGCCCTGGCCCGAAGATATAACTGCCCCGCTCTGTGAAAAGTTCCACTGGTAGATCATGCCAGGCACATTATTGACCGAATAAACGATACCTGTTGTTCCACATGCGTTTGCATTGGGGCCCGTAATGGCACCGGGTTTGCCCGGGGTGTTTCGGAATATGCGTAAAAAGCGAACATCACTTATAGCGCAACCGTTATTTGCAACTACTTTGATGCTATCATGTGCAACAAACTGCGAACTATAGGTAACAACAACCGACACGGTACCTTGTCCGCTGGTGATTGATGCCCCGTTGGGAGCATACCACGTGTAGCCTGTAGCGCCACTAACCGGCGAAATGAAATATGTTTTTACATCACCCGGACAAACCTTTACATTTCCTCCTGATGTTGAAATGGTATTGGGTTTTGATGGTACGGCGGCAATTTGTGTTGAAAGCGTGCTTGCTGCACTTGTGCCACATCCGTTATTGGCGCTGACAGAAATGTCGCCGGCGACGGAACCGCTGATTACTGTAATGCTATTGGTTGAAGATGTTCCGCTCCAGCCCGGGGGAAGTGTCCATATATATGAATTGGCACCCGAAACAACAGGCACCGAGTAACTGAAGGAAGTGCCCGGACAAACCACTGCATCGCCGCTGATGGACAGAGGTTGTTGTGGTGCCGATCCCGACGAAACCGAAAGGGTTCTCTGTGCGCTGGTGCCACATGCGTTTACAGCGCTAACGGTAACATTTCCGCTGTTTGCAGATGGTACTGCGGAGATGCTGTTGGTAATGGACGAGCCGGTCCATCCCGGTGGCAACGACCAGGTATAGGATGTTGCGCCGCTGACCGCGGTGATAGAATAGGTTTGTGACACGCCCTGACAAACAGCGGTATTTCCAATCAGATTGCCGGGTTGTGATGGCGCGGTATTTCCGGTAACGGTGAGTGTACGTGCAGAACTGTTGCCACAAGAGTTTATGGCGATTACAGAAAGAGTGCCACCACTGCCCGACGTGGTTACCGTGATGGAATTGGTAGTGGAGGTTCCGGACCACCCGTTCGGCAAAGTCCATGAATAGGAAGTAGCCCCTCCTACCGGAATAATGGAATAGGTTTGTGAAACGCTTCCACAATAGGTGGTTGCCCCCGTTATGCTTCCGGGTTGAGGAGGTGTTGGACATGAGGTACAGGCTGCCAGGCACGAGCTGTTGTTGACATTATTTAAAATTAACGTGGCGGGCTGTGGACCAAAACCGTTATTGAAATTTATACCAACACCACTAACCAGGTGACAATAACTCATAATGGTTCCACTGGATGGAAGCGGGGCCGAAGCACAACTTCCCGAACCTGCATAACCAGCCTGCGGGCCACATCCGTCAATACGTGTGTTATTACCGTTCCATACACAGTCGTGTGTATGACGTGAACCGAGTAAATGGCCATCTTCATGGGTAATTACCTCTACGGTCCACGAGTAAGTAGGAACGGTATTGTAAGAAGAGTTAATTCCCATATAGCCCATACGGTATGCCGGTGAGCTTGCGCAGATGCCATTTATATATGCAATTCCGCCTCCACCGGAGTATCCCACCAGGTTGGCCAGATCACCGGTGAACGAAGTCCGGTATGCGCCAAACTGGCTGAGGTAGTTAGAAGTGGTCGGGCCTGTATAAGGATCGGTCGAGGTCCAAACATAAATAGTTTGTAATGC
>CAZPKJ010000117.1:0-8116 GCA_964587075.1 uncultured Flavobacteriaceae bacterium
TCGCTACCAACGAAGCCAAACCATCCGGACAACTTGAAATTCTGCAGGAGCGGGTGAGGCCATTTCTCAATCCGTTATCCATAAATAAAATTCCCATGCTGGGGCAGAAGTCGTACCAGCTCCTTCGAAACATGGGTATTGCCATCATTGAAACGCTCAGCGCCATGCCGGTGGAGATGATGATCCGTGTGCTGGGTGATAACGGTCGCAGTATATGGGAAAAATCGAACGGTATCGATAACAGTCCCGTGGTGCCCTACACCGAACGTAAATCTATAAGTACGGAGCGCACGTTTGAAAAAGATACGATCGATATCACTATGATCAATGAGTTGCTTATTACCATGATTGAGGAGTTATGTTACAGTCTGCGCAAGCAACAACGCCTCACCTCATGCATCACTGTAAAAATCCGTTACTCCAATTTCGACACGCACACCAAACAACTGCGCATTCCCTACACTGCATCCGACCACGTGCTCATTGCCCGCGCACGCGAACTCTTCAAAAAACTTTATGAACGAAGAATGCTCATACGCCTCGTCGGTGTGCGTCTCAGTCACCTCGTACAGGGACATCCGCAAATCAACCTCTTCGAAGATTCAACAGAGATGGTAAATCTCTATCAGGCCATCGACCGGCTCAAAAACCGATACGGGGACAGTGCGGTAATACGGGCGGTGGGGGTGTAGGAAATTACGTCATTTGCCTTAATGACAGTTGCGAAACAACCCAATGACCTCTGAAGTAGAGATCACTCACCTGACGGTTTGTGATCACACTTCAGAGATTCACCAATTCCCAATTCTACAACACCTCACAAACACACCGGAACCCAAGCCAGTATTCGGGTCTGGTATAATTGATGCGTTTAGAAAAATAACTGTCGCCGGCAGAGTGAATGTAGCTTCCGCCCTTTGAAACTCCTTTGGTATCAATCATCTCTGCTACATTTCCAAATAAATGGTACCGGTTATACTTATCAGGCCTGATTGAAAAATCGCTCATAGGAATAAACCGTTCATAGTCTTCTTTTACCGGCCGAACAGAAGCTGCCTCTAAAGTATTGAAATATATCTTATCGGTATTATTTATAAACCTGGAGGTATCAAAACCCGCACTGGCAGCATATTCCCACTCTTCTTCGGAAGGAATCCGGAACTCGACTTTCCTGGGAATTACATGGGAAGAGTCAATGGGGAAAGTTACCTTCCGGTGTTTATGAACATAATAAACTTCATTCACCCGGTTTGTCCGCCAGGCACAGAACTTTTTTGCCTGATCATACGAAATTCCTACTACCGGATAATGACTGAATTGCGGATGCCGGAGGTACACAGTTACCATCGATTCCAGATTAGACCAATACTGCTTTTTATTCCTTATAACATCGTTATAACAATTTTTCCAAACCAGTGTATCGGGCAGTGTAGAACGAAATTCCGCCGACTCATCCCCATATACTCTTCTGATCCAGTACATATACTCCCTCCAGCTAAGATTGGTCACTTCCGCCTCGTCAATAAAAAGATTTCCATACAAATGGTTTGTCCCAGGCGGAGCGAATTTCAGCTTTGATTTACTATTTGCAGTGGTGCTTTTATGGGAGCATGAATTTAAAATGAGAGCCCCCCACAGCATAAGTACCTGTATCAGGAAACGGCTTACAGTCACTTGTTATTTATTTTTTAAAGCCCTCAATTCCAGGGTCTGTTTTCTCAAAAGTATGAATTTGATTTATTTTCAGGGAAACTTGTGAGCTTTTGTCTGTATCCACGACGATTTTTTTGTTTACCCCACTCATTTTTTAATCCAGATGATTATATTGAGATCATTAATTTGATTTTAATACAATCAGAGTCATAAGTCATAAGGGAAGAAAGATATTTATTATCACCCATGCCCATGATTAATTACCATGTTAACCAAATCTTATTTCTCTCTCCGTTACGGAACTCTTTCTATTGAGGATCTTGTAAGTAAAGCCGCTTTCGCGGGATGGGAAACTATTGTTCTGGCCGACATCAACAACACCACGGGTATTCCCGATTTTACGGAAGCGTGTGAGAAAGCCGGTATCAAACCCATTGCGGGAGCAGAAATCCGCAATAGTAACGATCACGCATATACGCTGGTGGCACGCAACAACACGGGCTTTCGTGAAATCAACGAGTTTATTACACAGCATAATATTTCCGGCGAATCGTATCCCGACCGTGCGCCGAAGTTTAATCAGTGTTATGTGATTTATCCGCTGCAGCGTTTTCCGGCCGGACGGTTGCAAGATAATGAGTTTGCCGGCATCGCTGTCCGGGAAATAAACAGACTTCGCTCCTCTGCAAAAAGCAGTCACATCATTGAGAACGGTGTCGTCCTGCAGCCCGTCACCTTTGCGGGAGAAGAGGGGTATGAACTGCACAAGCACCTTAGAGCAATCGATAATAACATTCTCCTCTCACAACTCGAACACGAAATGCTCGCACATGAGTCGGAATCCATTGTCCGCGAAAGCGAACTGACAAAACACTACGATGCGTTGCCACAAGTGGTGCGTAACACCAAAGCACTTTTCGACGACTGTGTTTTTACTTTCGATTTTAAAACCATCAAAAACAAAAAAACGTTTACAGGCAGCGGTTATGACGATAAATTATTTCTCGAAAAATTGACATGGGACGGACTGCTTTACCGATACGGAAAAAATAACAGGGAGGCGATCCGGCGTATCCGGCATGAACTGGAGATTATTGATAACCTCGGTTTCTCATCCTATTTTCTTATCACATGGGACATCATCCGCTACAGCATGTCGCGCGGATTTTACCACGTCGGGCGGGGGAGTGGCGCCAACAGCATCGTGGCCTATTGCCTGCGCATCACCGATGTCGATCCCATTGAACTCGACCTCTACTTCGAACGGTTTCTGAATCCCAAACGCAAATCACCGCCCGATTTCGATATCGACTACTCGTGGAAAGAACGCGATGACGTGACCGAGTATATTTTTAAACGTTACGGTCGTGCGCACACGGCTTTGCTTGGCGCGATGTCGACGTTCAAAGGGAAATCCATCATCCGTGAAATGGGAAAAGTATATGGTTTGCCGAAGAGCGAGATTGATGCGCTCGTTGAATCGCGTAAAAGTACCATGGAGCCTGACAGCATCACCCAGCCACTTTTTCATTACGGACGAATGCTCAGTGAGTTCCCGAACCTTCGCACCATCCACGCCGGTGGGGTTCTGATTTCCGAAGAACCCATTACCTGTTACACCGCGCTCGATCTTCCCCCGAAAGGGTACCCCACCACACAATGGGATATGTACGTTGCTGAAGCAATTGGTTTCGAAAAACTCGACATACTCAGTCAGCGCGGCATCGGTCATATTAAAGATGCCGCCGAACTCGTACTCCGCAACCGCCGCATAAAAATTGATGTGCACGATGTACCCATGTTCAAGCGCGATGAGATGATAAAGGAACAGCTGAAGTCGGGCGATACCATCGGTTGTTTTTATGTGGAGAGCCCTGCCATGCGCGGACTGCTGAAAAAACTGCACTGTTCGGAGTATGTAAGCCTGGTGGCGGCCAGTTCCATCATTCGTCCCGGTGTAGCCAAAAGCGGCATGATGCGCGAGTACATCCACCGTTTTCATAACCCCGGTGCATTTTCATATCTGCACAGCGTTATGGAAGAGCAACTAAAGGAAACCTACGGAGTAATGGTGTATCAGGAAGATGTGATAAAAGTGTGCCACCACTTCGCCGGCCTCGATCTTTCCGATGCCGATGTGCTGCGCCGTGCCATGAGTGGTAAAACACGCAGCAAACGCGAAATGCAACTCATCGTTGATAAGTTTTTTGAGAACTGCAAAGCAAAAGGTTATCCCGACGAGCTCACGAAAGAGGTGTGGCGGCAGATTGAATCCTTTGCGGGATACTCGTTTTCGAAAGCGCATTCGGCTTCGTATGCGGTGGAGAGTTATCAGAGCCTTTACCTGAAAACTTATTTCCCGCACGAATTTCATGTTGCGGTAATCAACAATTTCGGTGGTTTTTACAGCACCTGGGTATATGTAAACGAAGCGAAGAAGTGGGGCGCGAAAATCAATTTGCCCTGTGTTAACAAAAGTGAATACAACACCACGTTGTACGGTACCGATGTTTATCTCGGCTTCAATCTTGTTCAGAATTTTGAGGCGTCGTTCGCGCAAAGTATCCCCATGGAGCGGCTCGATAACGGTGATTATACCGGTTTGGAGGATTTTGTGAGCCGCACACGCATCACCATTGAACAACTCATACTGCTCATCAGGCTTGATGCGTTCCGGTTCACGGGAATTGATAAGAAACAATTGCTGTGGGACGCCCACATGATATTGGGAAAAACCGTTCCGGCCCCCGCTTCGCAGCAGCTGTTCGCCACGCCGGCAAAACACTTTGAGCTTCCGGTACTGGTGCATCAAACCATCGAAGATGCATTCGACGAGATGGAACTTTTGGGTTTTCCAGTTACCTTATCGGCATATGATATGCTGAAAACAAATTTCCGGGGTGAGGTAAAAGCAAAGGAACTGGTGCATCACATTGGTAAAAAAGTGCGCATGGTGGGAAATCTTGTTGCCATAAAGTATGTAACCACGGTTCGGCGCGACATGATGAACTTTGGTACGTTTCTCGACGATGAGGGCAATTTTTTCGATACGGTCCATTTTGCACCAAGCCTGAACCAATATCCTTTTCGGGGCAAAGGAGTTTATCTGGTATTAGGAAAAGTAGTTGCCGAGTTTGGTTTTCCCAGTGTAGAGGTGGAGAAGATGGCGCGGCTGGAAACGGTGGGCGATCCTAGGTACTAGAAGTTAATTATGTCACAATATCTCTGTGTCTCTGAGCATCTGTTTTCAATTATCTCTTCAATGAGCAACCACCAGCTTTCTAACCTCTGTGGAATGTGAATCCTGGTAAAGCACAGAATAAACTCCATTGGATAATCCAGGAATATAAACTTCTCCGGAAATCAACTGATCAACCGGCTTTAGGAAAACCAGATTTCCATTTATATCAAAAACAGAAATATTTGCCGCTTTGTCAGGAATGGAAACAAATGAAAAATTTAAATTTCCTTTTGACGGATTTGGAAAAAAAGAAAACGAAAACGGATCGCCTGAAAGATGTGGTGATGAAAGCGGTTCAATTTCAATGCGGAAATCGTCAATTGAGTACCCTTCATAGTTAACCGATCCGTCGGAAACAAACTTGAACCGGAACTGCACATCAGAGAATCCAATCAGGTCGTAAATAGTGAGCGATGACTGAATCCACCGGTTAACTTGTCCTGATGGATGAATTAATTCAGGGAAAGGCAGGTAATTCCAGTTAAAGCCGCTATCAACTGAATATTGAACCGATAAATAATCCCAGAGGTATTCAGTGCGATATTTTGTCCAGAATGAAACCGTGGCACGATTCACATTGGTGAAATCGAAAACAGGAGAAACCAGGTTTGAATTGGCATTGAATGTGTAATCATTATTTAAATTAACATCCCAGCAGTTGGTTCCTGAATAGGCACCAATGGTAAATCCAACACTTGGTTCACCTAATTCCCAAACCGTATTTGAATGAACACGGTTATCGGTAGTCCAACCGGCTGCTCCCGATTCGAAGTCGTCGAAATAGGGGAGTGATAGCCTTTGGGCAGAGGTGTTTGATGTGAAAGTTGTGAGAATAGCCAGATAAATGAATACAACTCTTTTCATGACAGGTTAGGTTGAGCCATGTGAAAGTATAAAGAAATAATCAATCTGCCAACTCCGGTTCCTCAGCAGCAGGTATCGTGATGGTAAAAGTGGTTTCCTTACCTGCCTCCGACGACACCCCGATGGTTCCACCCGCCGCATGTACAATATCATGCGCTATGGATAATCCAAGCCCGGTACTTTCGCCGGTGGGTTTGGTAGTAAAAAAGGGGTTGAAAATTTGCTTCAATATTTCACGGGGAATCCCGGTACCATTATCAGAAATCACTACAGTAAGGTTGCCGTCGGTATAACCTGTTGAAACCTGAACCATGGGGGTAAATGCTGTTACCCCAAGAGTAACTTTTTCCCTTACAGCGTAAAAGGCATTATTGAGAATGTTAATCATCATTTTGCTGAAGTCAACGGTGGCCACTTCAACTCTGCGTAATCCGGGCTTTAACTCAAGCTTTACCTCACATTCGAAGTCAGGTGTTTTACCCCGGATAGTTTCATACGCCATTCCAGCCAGTTGTTCGCATAACTTGTTAACGTCGGTGAATTGTTTTGTGCCCTCGCCTCCGCTTCGGGTGTGCTCGAGCATACCCCTCACAATAGTATCGGCCCGCGATCCGTGTGAATGAATTTTCTCCAGGTTTTGTCGAAGATACATGCCCGTTTCTTCCCGTTCCTCCTTCTGCTCGGCATTGATGATTTCATCAACCAGTTCAAATGATAACTTGGCGAAATTATTTACAAAATTTAGTGGATTTTTGATTTCATGCGCGATGCCTGCGGTTAATTGTCCCAGCGACGCCAGTTTTTCCTGCTGAATCAATTGCTCCTGTGTAGTACGGAGTTCCTGTAATGTAGCCGAAAGCTGATCGTTTTTAATTACCAGCTCGTGTGTCCTCTGGTCAACCAAAGCCGAAAGCTCAGCTTCACGCATACGCAAATCCTGAATAACACGCTCGTTTTGTTCCCGAAGGCGACTCGTTAATGAAAAAATAATACGCTGTGTGATTTCAGGTTGTGCCCTGAAAACATTGTAAAAGTGATCCCGAGTTATCCGGTACAGCACGGCTCTGGTATCAGCAGAAACCGACATGGAGCGGGGCGCGTTATCGAGAAAGGAAATTTCTCCAAAAAAATTACCTGCTTCCATATGAGCCACCACATGATCGCCATCGTGTACCCTCACAACGCCTGAAGCGATGATGTAAAGGGAGTCACCAGCATCCCCCTTTTTTATAATTAACTGGTTTTCAATATATTCATGACGCGTAACCACCAATGCCAATTCTTCCAGGGCAGTATCGGGTGAGTCGGCAAACAATTCTACTTTACGAAGAATAGTCAGGAGTTTGGGATCAATCATACTGAAACAAAAATAGATAAAAGAAGGAAAACGGAATGGTTTGAAAAGTTTTCATACTATATTTTATCGATGTTGTATGCGATCCCTATCATCAATACATCATCAACCTGTTCGCAGTTACCTTTCCAGTATTGAAACTGGCTTTTCAGATAATCCGATTGTTCTTTCATAGTCATTTTAGATGAATGCAGCAGCATTTCTTTCAGGTTCCTGGTCATAAGTTTTTTGCCCTTCTCACCGCCAAACTGATCTGCATAGCCATCAGTGAACATGTATATTCTATCTCCGGGCTGAAGGGCGATTTGCTGACATGTAAAATTTTGTCGTTCGAACATTTGCAGCCCTCCAACCGGCACCTTGTCGGGATGAAAAACCAAAATCTCGTTACCACGCACAATCCACATGGGCCGGTTGGCACCCGAAAATTCCATGGTATGATTGGTTTTATCAAATTTACAAATGCAAATATCCATGCCCTCATTCGAATCGTTTTCAGTTTGATTGAGCGCATCAATTACTGCTTCGTGTAAATGATCAAGGATCCGGGCAGGTTCAGTAATGCCATCGGTACTTATAATCTGGTTAAGCAATGAAATGCCAAGCATGCTCATCAATGCTCCTGATACCCCGTGTCCGGTGCAATCGGCGGCAACAATGATGCACTGGTCTTCCTGTCCGAACCAGTAAAAGTCACCGGCAACTATATCCTTGGGATAATAAATGATAAAATTATCGGGGAAAAGTGCCGACAAAAACTGCTGGCCCGGCAAAATGGCTTCCTGTAACCGTTTCGCGTAATGTATCGAATCGAGAATTTCACGGTTTTTAACCTCAATAAGTTCCTTTTGCTGATTTAATTCATCGGTACGCTGAGCTACCTGAATTTCGAGCATCTCATTTTGCTGAAGAATGAGTTTTTCTTTCTCCATTAAATTGAAAAGGGCTTCTTCCTGTGCTTTGGCTTTTTCAATGAGTGCCACCTCCAGGTGTTTCCTGGCCTC
>CAZPKJ010000117.1:8126-9615 GCA_964587075.1 uncultured Flavobacteriaceae bacterium
GGCCTCAAGCCCTTGTTTTAAAACTTCTATTTCGTGAAGTGCTTTTGAAAGGGTTACCTCCAGGTCGTCGAGATCGATGGGTTTGACAATAAAATCAAAGGCACCCCGGTTCATGGCAGTACGGATATTTTTAAAATCGCCGTAGGCCGAAATCACCACCGACTTTGCCGGATGGTCCTCTTCTTTCATCCGACCCAGCAGAGTAAGCCCGTCCATCACCGGCATATTGATATCGGTAAACACCAGGTCGATTCCCGGGTCCGATTTTAATTTCTCCAGTGCAACAGCCCCGTTTTCAGCAAATTCAAACTGAAGTTCACCGCTTTTAATCTTCGAGCGGAACTTTTGTTTAATGATTAGCTCTAAATCAGGTTCATCATCGGTAATTAAAATTTTTCCAGCCATAATTCAGAGTGGTTCACGATATAAAAGTAGCGATTTTTGGTGAAATTCAGGATTTTCTCGTCTTTGCGGGCAATAGTATAGGAAATCCGCCGCGGAATTATAAATTTGCAGTACATGCCGGCACCTAAGTAAAAACCTATGAAACCTGTCAGGGATATATTTGATATTTATCGGGAATTAGAGGAACAGCAGGTATTGATTTCCTTTAAGGGGATCATCTCCGAAGGATTGCTTTCATGCCTGTTTCAGGTAATTGATTCCCGGTTGCAAACTTCATGTGAAGAAGCGGGTATCAGGAAAAAACTAAATAATATACTGGTTGAAGCCATCCAGAACATATACCATCATGTAGATGAGTTGAAGGAGCAGCAAAGTTCCGACACTTATTCGAAAGGTGATACCATCTTTATGGTTGTAAAAGGTCAGGATGGTATATATTATATCCAAACCGGAAACTATATACTTACGGAGAAGTGTGCCAGTTTGAAGGATAGTATTGAACATATCAACTCACTTACTACCGAACAATTGCGGACGTATCATGTAGAAAAGCTGAACACATCTGAGTTTTCGGATAAGGGAGGAGCCGGTCTCGGATTTATAGATATGGCCAGGAAGTCGGGAAACAAACTGATTTATGGTTTTCATCCGGTAACTGAAAAGTATTCCTTTTTCAGTTTGCTCATTACCGTAGGATAAATTTGTAACTATTAACCACATTGAAAAAATTTAAATTAATATTCAGATAAAGAAAATTACAACTTAGCGGTTATGGAAAACATGATTATTGAAGGCGGGGCTAAAACACCTCATATTGTTTTGGATAAATCAGGTGTTATTGAACTGAAAGGAAAATCGATTCCTGAAAATTCGACAGAATTTTACAAGCCGCTTTTTGAATGGGTTGAGGCTTATTCCGAATCGCCCGCAAAGCTGACCAGGGTTTTGTTTTCGCTCGAGTATTTCAATACCAGTTCCAGCAAATGTATTTTGGATGTTTTCAGGAGAATGGAGTCGCTGCACAAATCGGGGAAAAGCGAAGTAACCATTCACTGGCGTTACGACGAGGCTGATGAGGATATGC
>CAZPKJ010000118.1:0-9596 GCA_964587075.1 uncultured Flavobacteriaceae bacterium
CAGTATAGAAACGGAGTCGTTCGCTGCCATACTTAAAAACAGGGAGCGCATCAGAATTGTATCTATGGAACGCATCAGTGAAGAGTTAAATAAAATCCTGCTCACCGATGTACCGTCTGTCGGATTCAAATTACTTTTTGATTCAAGGCTCTTACATATTATCTTTCCTCAGGTTGCCGAACTTTACGGAGTTGAATATGTAAACGGGAAAGGGCACAAGGACAATTTTTATCATACTCTTCAGGTAGTTGATAATGTTTGCAGGTTGTCGGACGACCTCTGGTTACGTTGGGCGGCGCTGTTGCATGATATAGCAAAGCCGGCTACAAAACGGTTTGAAGAGGGAGTTGGCTGGACTTTTCACGGACATGAGGACAAGGGGTCAAGGATGGTTCCTAAAATATTCAATCAGCTCAAACTTCCTCTCAATGAAAAAATGAAGTATGTACAAAAACTGGTACTGCTTCATCTTCGTCCCATCGTACTGGCTCAAAGTGTAGTAACCGATTCGGCCGTGAGGCGATTGCTGTTTGAAGCGGGCGACGACATAGACGACCTGATGAAGCTGTGCCAGGCCGATATTACATCTAAAAACGAAGCCAAGGTAAAGAAGTACCTCCGGAATTTTGAGCTCGTAAAAGAGAAGCTGGTTGAAGTTGAAGCAAAAGATAAAGTCAGAAACTGGCAACCTCCCATCACAGGCGAAATGATTATGGAAGCTTTTAACCTGAAGCCGGGCCGTGAAGTAGGTATCATTAAAAGCGCCATACGCGAAGCCATACTGGATGGTATTATAGCCAATGAAATAGGAGAAGCATGGCAATTTATGATTCAGGAGGGTAAACAACTCGGGCTTAAGGTATCAAAGGCCGGGCCGCCTGAATAAAACCCGGGCCCTCTCCCGTTCTGACCCGATAAAGCATTATGTATTAACATGATTATAAATTGTTGTTATTTCGGGCGAATTCATGGCTGATTCGCTTGATAAAATAAAAGTCAATTTCATATTTTTGTATTCACATACCAACCACATCAAATAAATATGGCTGTTTATAAATTCAGGGTATCATTCGAAGATTACGATGATATCTACCGGGATATTGAGATAAAATCGGTTCAGAATTTTGAGCAATTCCACCACTGTATCCAGGAATCTATCGGATTCGATGCGTCTAAACATGCTTCCTTTTACATGAGTAATGACAACTGGAAAAAAGGAGAGGAATTTGTATACGTTCCATCGGGTGAAAATTATCCCGAAGGAAAAATGAAAATGCGCGACGCCCGTTTGTGTGATTATATTGCCGACCCTCACCAGAAAATATACTATGTTTTTGACCAACCCTCACAGTGGACTTTTTTTGTTGAGTTATTTAAGATTGTAGCCGATGACGTCACCAAAAAGTACCCGGTTTGTGTAAAGGCTCACAATGATGCGCCCAAACAATATATCAAAGCCGATATCCTTGCCGGAAATGGAGAATCGGAGCTTGCCGATGATGAAATATTTGAAGAAATTCTGGCTGAAGATGAGGAGTTGCCGGCCGATACAGATGATGATGCTTCAACGGAATCACCCGCCTTTTCGGATGCGGTGGATGAGGACGAGTTTGATAATATTGAAGAAAGCAGCGAAGATGAAACCGAACGGGAATAACTTTTTAATCGTACCCAAATACACACTGTTTTGAAACCGTTGCTGGTTGTAATTGGTGGTCCTACGGCATCCGGCAAATCAGATCTCGCACTAAGACTTGCAAGACATTTTAAAACGGTCATTGTTTCTGCCGACTCCAGGCAGTTCTATTGTGAAATTTCTATCGGAACAGCCAAGCCATCTGCCGATGAGCTGAATCAGGTCCGTCACTATTTCATCAACTCCCATTCCATCACTCAACATCTCAATGCCGGCACTTATGCGTTCGAGGCGCGTAAAAAACTGGCTGAATTATTTAAGTCATTGCCATTGGTAATTGTCGCAGGGGGTTCGGGTTTGTATATTGATGCTATGCTTTACGGAATGGACAACCTGCCTGAAGCATCTCCCGAAATAAGAAAGCATCTGGATGAAATTTTTAGAAGTGAAGGAATACACGGACTTGGTTACAAATTACGCGAACTCGACCCGGAAGCTTATGAAGGTATCGATAAAAACAACCCAAGACGTGTCATGCGTGCCCTTGAAATCAACCTGGTTTCGGGCAAACCACTTGCGTTTCATTCAGGTGAAAAAAAACCGCTCGATGGAACCGATGTTTTATTTTTCGCAACCAGTATGCCACGAGAAAAACTTTACCGGCGGATCAACGAAAGAGTAAAAAACATGCTTGCTCTGGGACTCGAACAGGAGGTGCGGAGCGTGCTGGCTTATCGCGATATGCCGGCCCTGAAAACCGTTGGATACAAAGAGATGTTCCAATACATCGATGGCGAAAAAACGCTTGACGAAACGGAGCAAATGATTGCGCAAAATACCCGCAACTATGCCAAACGTCAGTTAACCTGGTTCAGGCGCTACAGCGACCTGATCTGGGTTGACCCCGGTGACGACGAGGTAATTATTGAAATGATTGGTAAGAAAACCGGATAATGTTATTACAGATTTATAGACCGCGCCTGCTTTTTTCGGCAACTTTAAAAACCCTTCCCTCAAGGGCGAGTTCTGTTTCGGGAAAAACCGACCTGGCTTCCTCCAGTAACGGGTTAAGGTCCTTGTACCTGGCAGAAAAATGGCCTATAACCAGTTTGCCCACACCGGCTTTACAGGCAATATTGGCGGCTTCGAGAGCCGTACTGTGAAATGTTGACTTCGCCCTGTCTAACAGGTCGTGCATAAACGTAGATTCATGATAAAGTAAATCCACACCCGATACTTCATCAGCAATTTGTTCATCATACAGGGTGTCGGAACAAAAAGCGTATGACCTGGGCAGACCTGAACTCGCGGTCAGCTCCGAATTCGGGATTATAATTCCCTGGTCCGATTCAAAATCGGCGCCAGCCTTTATATCCGAAAAGTACCGTATAGGAATGTTGTATTGCTGCATTTTATTCATCAGCAATTTACGCGGCTTTGGTTTTTCCCTGAATAAAAATCCGGTGCATGGAATGCGGTGGTTCATAACGATACTGCGTACGGTCAAATCCTGATCCTCAAAAATAATGGCACCTGAGTAATTTTTTACCGGATGAAAAATCAGGTTGTAACGAAGCAGGGTATGCGACAACCGCAGTTGCAGTTCAATAACATCCATGAGTTCCTGCTGACCGAAAACATGGAGCTCGGCTGTTCTTCCCTGCAAATGCATGGTCGACAACAACCCCATTAATCCAAGGTAATGATCGCCATGAAGGTGGCTGATAAAAATATGACCTATGCGGTTATATCGAAGCTTATAGCGGCTCAGCTGCGACTGGGTGCCTTCGCCGCAGTCAATTAAAAAAAACCGCTCACGTACATTAAGCACCTGGGCGGTAGGATGACGGTTATATGTGGGAGTTGCGGAACTGCTTCCGAGGATCGTTAATTCAAATGGCATTATTTACCTGAAACAATCAACCTCCTGGTGAGAACATTTGAACCATGTGAAATACTTAACATATATACACCGGCGTTAATTCCCGACAGGTTTAACCGCGATGTATTCATACCAGCCTGTCCGCGTACATTCTGCCGGAGCACCTCACTACCAAGAACATTAAACAGTTTTACAACAAAGTCGCCCGCTACCGGTGTGGTAAATGAAACATCGGCATACCCTGTTGCCGGGTTAGGGAAAGCTGGCAATAACTTAAATCCGGCTTTGGTCCCGCCTGAGGCAATACCGGTGGGAGAATCAATGGTGATAGAATAATAGCCAAGAGTAGAACTCTGCGGTGGCACCGGAATTCCAAATATGGTACCATTGGCCGTTAATACCACCGTAAGCGGATAAACTCCGGCTGTGGTTGGTGTCCCTGATATAAGCATACATCCATTCGATCCGCCGGGAAATACACATGAAGCGGGAGTGCATGAATAGGTGAGCCCGGGAGGCAATCCGGTTACACTGGTCACAGTAATGTTTGTGATCACCACCGGTAAGCCATTCAAACTGGTGTCGGTTAAAACTTTTGCCTGAATTACTTCAGTGTAAGCGACACCCACGGTACCACTGGCAAGGCCGGTGGCACTGTCGGGGTATATTCCCGGAACCGTTATGGATGTGTTAGGCACACATTGAGAATAACCTAATCTGATGATCAGGGCAAATGAAACCATCAGCAACAGAGGTAAAGTTTTTTTCATATAGTAACTTATTGAAAGCCAAGATTAAGAGGCAATACGTGTGATGAATATACTCAGGGTTTTTCGGCTTCGTCGATGGCCAGAGATTTAACGGCCTGATCGAGCGAAGGTGCAATGGTTAACACCTGTTCAAGTTGCGAAATATTAATCAGTTTCATAATAGCATCGCTTAAACCTGTTAAGATGAACGATCCGTTGGCATTGCGGCATACGCGGTTTCCAACCAATACGGCACTCAGGCCCGACGAATCACAATACTGGGTATCGGAAAGATCCAACACGATGTTGCTATATCCCTGGCTGTTGATGATTAAAAGTTCTGATTTAAGTTCGGCCGAAATCAGGGTATTCAACTTTTGTTCATGCAACCGGATGACGGCGTACTTTTCATTTTTGTCGAGGGTATAGTGCATCTATTTCTGTTTAAGTGAAAACAAATTTAACTAAAAAGAAACCGAATAAACAAATTACACGGCAGCGCTGGTTATTCCACTCTTCCCGCAAGGAGATACAGAACCGCCATACGAATAGCAACACCGTTTTCAACCTGTTGTAAGATAATGGATTGCTTTGAGTCGGCAGCATCACTCGAAAGCTCCACCCCCCGGTTTATAGGTCCCGGGTGCATTACCACTATTTCTTTTTTCAAACTATCCAGAAGGGAACGGTTTATCCCGTACATCATAGTATATTCCCTCAGGCTTGGAAAGTAACGGATGTCCTGGCGTTCGAGCTGAATTCTCAACACAATAGCTACATCGCACCATTCGAGAGCTTTTTTCAGATTAGTTTCAACCTTCACTCCCAGTTCATGTATGTGTCGGGGAATGAGGGTTGCCGGACCGCAAACCATTACTTCGGCACCCAGTTTTTTAAGGCAAAACACATTCGACAAAGCCACCCTCGAATGCAAAATATCACCAATTATAACCACTTTAACCCCATCGAGTGTACCTAGTTTTTCTCTGATCGAAAAAGCATCCAACAAGGCCTGGGTAGGGTGCTCATGCGTTCCGTCACCTGCGTTTACAATCTTGGCCTGAATATGCTTCGATAAAAAAACAGCGGCTCCTGGCCGGGGATGCCGCATTACAACCATGTCGACTTTCATGGCCAGAATATTATTAACCGTATCAATGAGTGTTTCGCCTTTGCTTACAGAGGATGAGCTGGCAGAAAAGTTTATAATATCCGCCGAAAGGCGCTTCTCGGCAAGTTCAAATGAAAGCCGGGTACGTGTTGAATTCTCAAAAAACAAATTGGCAATGGTAATATCTCTCAGCGAGGGCACCTTTTTGATGGGCCTGTTAATAACATCCTTAAAATTGGCAGCTGTAGCAAAAATCTGGTTAATATCATCGGGGGTAAGATCCTTGATGCCTAAAAGATGTTTTACGCTAAGCTGTTGTGTCATTCCTCTTTTTCTTTTGTGTACAGCCAAACTTCATCAACACCATCCGTTTCGTTCCAGAGCACTTTTACTTTGTCGGACATAATGGTATCAATGGCCCTGCCTGTATAATTTGGTTCAATAGGTATTTCACGGCTGAACTTACGGTCGATTAAAGTGAGGAGTTCAACTTTTGCTGGCCGGCCAAATGCCAGCAATGCATCGAGTGCAGCCCGGATGGTTCGTCCGGTGTACAAAACATCATCCACGAGAATGACTTTTTTGTTTTCTACGATAAAATCTATCTGTGTTGAACTTGGCACCAATACGTTTTCGCGCCGCCGGAAATCGTCCCTGAAAAAAGTAATATCCAGGTTTCCCGACAGGATTTCTTTACCGGTAAGCATTTGCCGCAAACGCTTTACAATACGGTCGGCCATATATATACCCCTTGGCTGAAGCCCGATAATGACGGAAGCGGAAAAGTCATCATGATTCTCAATAAGCTCGTAACACAACCTGTTGATGGTAATTTCGAAATGCCGTGAATCGATGATTTGCCGTGATGACATATTTATTATTCTGCCGACAAAAATAGGACAATATTCAGGGTAAAAAAAATCCCCCGTGTTCCGGAGGATTTTTATTTTACTGATCGTTTGATTCTGAAGGTTCATCTTCACCTGAATCTTTGGCTTTTGAGGCCTTTGATTTTTTAGGTTTTTCCTCATCGGTATCGGCATCCGACGCCTTAGCCCTGGCCTTTCCTTCGGAAGTAGCCAGTTCGCTGCGAAGGGCACTCAATACGCCCAGGTCGCCAAGCGTTGACTTCTCTACATTCTCCTTAACTTTCTTTATCGACTTGGCAGTACTGTCACCGGCTTTATCGGAAGATTCGGATTTAGCAATGTTTTTCTGGTCTTCGAACAATCGCGAATGTGAGACAATTATCTTACGGTTTTCTTTTGAAAATTCGATAATCTTGAATTCCAGTTTCTCATCGGTTTTAGCCGTAGAACCATTTTCCTTCATCAGGTGGCGATATGGCGCAAAGCCTTCAACTCCATACTGAAGCGTAACAACGGCACCCTTATCGGTAACTTTCCCCACTACACCTTCATGAACACTGTCGACGGTAAATATCGATTCGTAAGTTTCCCAGGGGTTATCTTCAATTTGCTTGTGACCGAGGCTCAGCCTGCGGTTTTCGGCATCTACTTCAAGTACAACAACCTCAATTTCTTCACCAATTTTAGTGAACTCCGACGGATGTTTTACTTTTTTCGACCACGAAAGGTCAGAGATATGAATTAAACCATCAATTCCTTCTTCAAGTTCAACAAAAACACCAAAGTTGGTGAAGTTGCGCACTTTTGCATTATGTTTTGAGCCAACAGGATATTTGGTGCTGATTTGACCCCATGGATCAGGCATCAGTTGTTTAAGTCCGAGTGACATTTTTCGCTCTTCACGGTCGAGTGTTAAAACTACCGCTTCAATTTCGTCGCCTACCTTTAAGAAGTCCTGCGGGCTCCTTAAGTGTTGCGACCACGACATTTCAGAAACGTGAACCAGACCTTCAACTCCAGGTATCACTTCTACAAATGCGCCATAGTCGGCAATCACAACAACTTTACCTTTTACTTTATCACCTACAGCCAGACTGGTATCAAGCGAATCCCATGGTTGCGGTG
Organism: uncultured Flavobacteriaceae bacterium; assembly: GCA_964587075.1. Taxonomy (GTDB): domain Bacteria; phylum Bacteroidota; class Bacteroidia; order AKYH767-A; family OLB10; genus CAZPKJ01. Next base: position 7,373 of record CAZPKJ010000118.1, read on the forward strand.
TAAGCTGCTTTAATCCTAATGCAATACGCTTCTTCTCATCATCAAAGTCGAGAATAACCACATTGATTTTCTGATCAAGCTGCAGAACTTCTTCCGGATGGTTGATACGGCCCCAGGAGATGTCGGTAATGTGCAATAAACCATCCACACCACCTAAATCCATGAATACCCCGTAGGATGTAATATTTTTAACAGTACCTTCAAGCACCTGTCCTTTTTCAAGTTTGCTGATGATTTCAGCTTTTTGTGTTTCAAGTTCCTCTTCAATGAGGACCTTGTGTGAAACTACCACATTCTTAAACTCATTGTTGATTTTAACAACTTTGAATTCCATGGTTTTGCCTACAAACACATCGTAGTCGCGGATCGGTTTCACATCAATTTGAGAACCGGGTAAAAACGCTTCGATACCAAACACGTCCACGATAAGTCCGCCTTTGGTCCTGCATTTTACATATCCCTGGATAACTTCATCTTTTTCGAGTGCTGAATTCACACGTTCCCACGACTTGAGTGCACGTGCTTTTTTATGCGACAAGATCAGTTGTCCGTTCCTGTCTTCCTGGGTTTCCACATAAACTTCCACCTCATCGCCGACTTTCAAATCGGGCATATGGCGAAATTCAGAAAGCGGAATAAGTCCGTCGGATTTGAAACCGATATTCACAACAGCTTCTTTACTGGTAAGGCCAATAATTTTCCCCATCAGTACTTCGTGTTCAACTACCGAACTGAGGGTTTTATCATACATTTCCTCGTACTTGGTCCGGTCATCCGATTTGTATATGTCGGCACTTTTACCAACATTATCCCAATCGAAGTCATTGCCTGTGGGTTCAGCCCTGTGAATGGTTACCTGTTGAGCCGATTTCTGATCCATTGTTACGTTTTCCGTTTCAGTCATTTAATTTATGAGAATTAGTTTATTTTTTCCTTGCGAAAAGGAGCGCAAATGTACCAAAATTTCTTTTACAAAAACAAAGAAATTCAGGTATTTGATAACAAGTCGGTGTTTAGGAACAGCGCCCCGTTTAAACGGGATGGGCCGTTTTTGCAATTTTAAGGTATGCAGCCACATCCTCCATCAGCCACATAGGCGTTGAAGTGGCCCCGCATATGCCGACAGAATTGGCTGAAGTGAGCCAGTCACTCTGAATGTCAGACACTTCCGACACAAAATAGGTTTGAGGATTCACCGATTTACAAACTCCGTAAAGTGCTTTACCGTTCGAGCTTTTTTTACCGCTTACAAAGATGATTACATCGTGCTGGGTAGCAAATTTTTGAAGCTGGGGCTCACGGTTCGAAACCTGGCGACAAATGGTATCATTCGAAATGAAGTCCTCCGTTTCTAACTGACCTTTCATCTTAATCACTTGTTCCTCAATCACATTTCGAATCCGCTGGAATCCTTCGGTGCTTTTGGTGGTTTGCGAAAAAAGATACACCGGCCGGCTAAAATCAATTTTGTGTAAATCATGTTCGCCGGTAATAATAATAGCCTTTCCCCGGGTTTGCCCCACCAGTCCGTTCACTTCGGCATGGCCGGTTTCGCCATAAATTACAATCTGTCCGTTGCGCGCTTCAATGTCTTCAAAACTTGTCCGGACCCGGTTTTGAAGTTTAAGCACCACCGGACAGGATGCATCAATGAGTTCGATGTTATTTTTTATTGCAATCTGATAAGTTTCAGGGGGTTCACCATGTGCCCTGATCAGTACTTTGCAATCGCGAAGTTCCTTCAGCTGGTTATGGTTTATAATTTTCAGCCCCTTTTTTGCCAGGCGCTCTACCTCCATGTTATTATGTACAATATCCCCAAGACAATATAAAGAACCTGATTCATCCAGTTCGGCCTCAGCCATTTGTATGGCGAAAACCACACCAAAGCAAAATCCCGATTCACTGTCGATGGTAATATTCATATTGCAAATTTAGGGCTTTAACAATTAACACGGCCTTCCGGTTCAAAGCTACTCTTTTCGTTCGGCCGGGGTAAGCTTGCGCAGATGTTCCAGCACAAATTCAACCTGCTCCTCATAATTCATGAATGAATTATCGAGAACCACGGCGTCGTCCGCCTTCCGGAGTGGACTCTCTTCACGATGGGTATCCTCATGATCACGGCTGTTGATATTATTTTTAACTTCCTCAAGGGTTACTTTAACCCCGTTATTTAATAATTCCCTGTAACGCCGGTTTGCCCGGATATCGGCTTCAGCAG
>CAZPKJ010000119.1:0-7485 GCA_964587075.1 uncultured Flavobacteriaceae bacterium
AACTCAACCCCGTTGGGTGATTCTGATCATCGATACAGGAATTGTATTTTTTTCGTTGGTTGCTGCTTACCTTATCCGTTTTAACTTTAGCATCCCAACCAACGAAACAGAAACATTTGTTTATGTTTTTCCATTAGTACTGTTGCTGAGACTGGCATCTTTTTATTTAGCCCGAACTTACGCCGGTATTTTCAGATATACCAGTACACGCGATATTCAGCGGATTTTTGTAACGGTTTTGTCGGTAAGTGTAATCCTGGCACTTATAAACCCGGTAACGTTTTACATAGATGGTTTTTTTACGGTTCCGTTCTCCATTATAATTATAGAATTTCTGATAACATTTTTTTTAATGTCGGCCACACGAACAGTTATTAAAATTTTATATCTCGAATCGATGAATCCCAGCAGGGAAAAAACGCATGTTATAATTTTTGGTGCCGGCGAAGCGGGTGTGATTACCAAACGTACACTCGACAGGGATGCCGGAACAAGGTACAAGGTTCTTGCCTTTGTAGATGATCATGAAAAAAAGGCCGGAAAAAAAGTTGAGGGTGTAAATATTTACCTGGCATCGAAAAACCTTGAAACACTTTTGCAGGATCACCGGGTACAGCATCTTATAATCGCCATTCAGAATTTACCACCTGTACGTAAACAGGAAATTATTGAAACCTGTTTAAAATACAATACCAAGGTATTAAGCGTTCCGCCGGTTACTAACTGGATAAACGGGTCACTTAGTTTTAAACAGATTCAAAAAGTAAGAATTGAAGATTTGCTGGAACGCGACTCTATTATGCTCGACTTAAAAACCATCGGGGAGCAGCTTTTTGGTAAACGTGTATTAATTACCGGTGCTGCCGGTTCTATAGGAAGTGAGCTGGTGCGGCAGGTGTTACGGTTCAGGCCTAAGCTGATTGTGATGGTAGATAATGCCGAATCACCTATATATGAAATTGAAAATGAATTATTGGAACAGGGTAAAGCTACAAATCTTGAAACTGTAGTTGCCGATATCCGAAATACGGCCAGGATGAGAAATGTTTTTCAAACCTTTAATCCCGAAATAGTTTTTCATGCGGCCGCATATAAGCATGTACCCCTGATGGAAAACAATCCTTCCGAAGCAATTCTTACCAACATCCTGGGTACAAAAATTACCGCGTCGCTGGCCCATGAGTTTCATGCCGAAAAATTTGTGATGATTTCAACCGATAAAGCGGTAAATCCCACAAGCATTATGGGTGCAACAAAACGCATAGCAGAAATTTTTATTCAGTCATTCAACAACCATTCATCAACAAGGTTCATAACCACGAGGTTTGGAAATGTTTTGGGTTCAAACGGGTCGGTTATCCCACGGTTCAATAAATGTATCGAAGAGCGTAAACCGATTCCTATAACCCATCCCGAAATAACCAGGTTTTTCATGACAATCCCCGAGGCATGTCAGTTGGTGCTTGAAGCAGGTGCCATGGGACAGGGAGGAGAAATATTTATCTTTGACATGGGTAAATCGGTTAAAATAGTTGACCTGGCAAAAAAAATGGTGCAGCTCAGCGGACTCGAACTGGGTAAAGATATCCAGCTTGTTTTTACAGGATTGCGGCCAGGTGAAAAATTGTTTGAAGAGTTATTAAACACCGAAGAGAATACCATTCCTACACATCATGAAAAAATTCTGATTGCGAAAGTAAAGGAATACGACTTTGCTGAAATTTCTTCAAATATTGACGAGCTTATTTTTATGTTTAATGCCCAGGACAACAAAGCTATTGTCAGAAAAATGAAAGATATGGTTCCTGAATATATTTCAAATAATTCTGTTTTTGAAGAAATAGACCGGGAAAGGGTTTGATGGATTGTGGCAGATTGATAAACTGCAGGCTGAAATTTAACATTTAACATTTAGCATTTAGCATTTCCCAAGCTACCCATCTTTCATTTTTAATATTTATTTTTTAATTAATCTCATCCGTGAATGGTTTCTTTTTTACCAAAATTTTTAATGGTTTCTGCTTCAAAAGCCAGCCATTCCTCCCACCGTTTGTTGACATTAACTGTTTGGGCATACTTTCGCGCGAAGCCTGTAAACAAAGTGTAATGGGTAGCTTCGCTAATCATCAGTTCGTGATAAAACTCCGACAATTCAGTATCCTGAATATTTTCGGAAAGTACTTTGAACCGCTCACAGCTCCGTGCTTCAATAATTGCGGCAAATAACAACCTGTCGATAAGAACCTCCTCACGGCTTCCGCCTTTTTTCATAAAATCATACAACAAATTCACATAATGGTCCTTTCGTTCGCGGCCTAATGAGAATCCTCTCTTGATTATAATATCATGTACCATTTCAAAGTGCTGCAATTCTTCCTGACTGAGTTTAATCATTTCACTAACCAGTTCGGTGTATTCGGGAAATTTAACAACAATTGAAATGGCGTTACTCACAGCTTTTTGCTCACACCAGGCATGGTCGGTGAGGATTTCGGAAATGTTTTTCTCTACAACATTTTTAACCCACAAGGGGTCGGTGGGAAGTTTAAGATTCAGCATACTTCAAAAGTAGCCATTATTGAAATATAAAAAATCGTTTTTCGTGTTAAAGAAGCCGAATAATCGAATTCAATAAATTAATTTTGCCACTATGACCAAAAACTCAGTCCATTTAGCGTTTCTGCTTTTTTTATTACCGTTGGCCGGATGGTGCCAGCCGATGGAACCCGGTTTTAGTCAAGCCGAATACTCAGAGTTGTTGAAAGTTACTGCGCGCCAGATTAATCTTGCACCTGAACTGATCAGGACACCGGCTCCTGAAAAGTTCCGATTCAAATACCGTTCGCCGGAAGTAGGACTTCAGAACCAGTGGGATCTTTGGGTTGATGATAATCGCAGAGCGGTAATTGGCATCAGGGGGACTACCAAAGATATCGTTAGCTGGCTGGCCAATTTTTACGCGGCTATGGTTCCTGCCAAAGGGAGCCTGCAACTGAGCCGCGATTATATTTTTAATTATCACCTGGCCGACGACGATAAAGCCGCCGTACACACAGGTTGGCTCATTGGTGCTGCAGCACTTTCGCGGGATATCATTCCGAAAATTGATTCCCTTTACAAATCGGGAGTTAAAAATTTTTTCATCATCGGCCACAGCCAGGGGGGTGCCATTGCTTACCTGCTTACATCCCATTTGTATCATCTCAAAACGACCGGCGTAATCCCCAACGATATAATTTTTAAAACCTATTGCAGCGGCGCACCCAAACCCGGGAACCTGTTTTACGCTTATGAATTCGAAGCCATCACCGGTGACGGTTGGGCCTTTAATGTGGTGAATGCCGCCGACTGGGTTCCCGAAATGCCTGCATCGGTTCAAACTATAAAAGATTATAATAATGTAAACCCTTTTGTTAACGCGTTGCCGGTGATAAAAAAACAAAAAGCAGTGCAGCGGTTTTTTCTCAAACGTGCTTATAAACGGTTATCAGGACCACCTAAAAAATCACAGGAGGAATATGTAAAGTACCTTGGTGATAAGATGTTTGAACTGATAAGAAAACAACTTCCCGAATTTGTAAAGCCTGTGTATTTTGAAAGCATGAATTACGTCAGGACCGGCAAAACCATTGTTTTAATGCCCGATGATGGTTACCGGAAACTATTCCCCGATGATCAGAAGCATCTTTTCATACACCACCTCTTTGAACCCTACTTTTACCTCATTGGAAACCGTACTTTAAATTCCGGTAGATCACCAGACAACTAACAACACATTGTCCGTTTGACGAAATATTGTAATTTTGGTGAAACGTACTATTTTTGGGGTAAACCGACAATTATTTATGGTTAAAGAAAATATTAATTCATAATATATTGTAAATCAATATAATAATTTTCATTAATTATAATTAATTGATTTATAAATGTTTATTACTATACTGTAAAATCAAAAATGGTGTAAAACTGCTAAAATCTGGTGTTTAAACAGGACGATTCGGTTAACTAACACCTGTTTAAAAAAAGCCGCCTGCTTATTTGGAAATTTCATTCTCTTTATTTATCATTACCAAATAGTTAGCGCAAGACCGCCTTCGGGCTAAGTAGAAAACGACATAGCGAGTACCGATTGCCTTTTTATTATCAATCCAAACTTAAGTTATGAATTCATTCTACCCTGGAATATTTTTTTTGATTTCATTTTTCATTACCGGCTTTGCCATTACACCAAAAAGCCATTCACTCCTCTGCGCTTTACACGATTGTTTACTGAATTATTTCAACCTGGTGTTTCAAGTCAACTTAACATGCGTATGAAAAAACTACTACTTGTATGGGTATTCAGTATTGTAAGTTTTGGTTATTCATTTGGCCAGAATTACAATATAAGCAACACTACCATCAGTACATGTTCAGGTAACATTTATGATACTGGCGGTGCCGGCGGCAATTACGCGAACAATCAGAATATAGTAACTACTATTTGTTCCTCGGTACCGGGCGAATGCGTTCAAATTTCATTTTCCTCCTTTAATCTTGAGAGCGGATATGATTATTTAACCATTTACAACGGCCCGAACATTGCATCGCCGGTGCTTGGTACGTTTACAGGGTCTGCCAATCCCGGAACTTTTACAGCTACCAGTGGGTGCTTAACACTTGAATTTTCTTCCGATATATCTATTACCGCGCCTGGATTTGCCGCATCCATATCATGCATTCCATGTCCTGCATCACCTTGTGCCAGCTCCTGCAGCGGCGGACCTGCACCTTCCAACGATGCATGCTCGGGTGCACAAAACCTGGGTAACTTACCCGCACCCGCTGCGTGTCCTAACGGCGTGGGTGCATGGGCAAACTTCAATACAACCAATATTTGCGCAACAGCCGAAAATCCTTACAGTGCCATGTTGGGTTGTTCGCCGGCAGGAAATATGCCCAATCCTTCCGCTGATGTGTGGTACCGTTTTAATATTACCGGCCCAAGCCTGAATATTCAAATTAATGGCTTGCAAACTCCTGTTGTAGGAATTTACAGTGGCAACAACTGCAATAATCTGATTCCCCGCGGATGTTCCATAGGTGGAGGCGGTTCATTGAACACTTCATTCGGCGGGCTTGCACCCGGAACTTATTACTTGCAGGTAAGTGGAGGCAATGTCTCCGATCAGTGTAACTTCACCTTGTCGCTTCAAAATAATTTCGATTGTGCCGGCTGTGTCATTGCAAGTAACCTTACCGTTAGTCCGCCACCCGTTAACGGGACGTACATGGCCGGACAAGCGGTTACATTTTGTTACTCAATTACCAATTACAATCAAACTTCCATCAACTGGCTCCATGGTGTAGTTCCAACTTTCGGCAGCGGATGGAACATGGGCTCGCTCACAACCGTAAATCCAGCCAATTGTTCCGGACAGGGTACATGGAACTGGTACAATACCAATGTTACCAGCTCAGCAACCGGTGCTACTTATGGACCCGGCTTTTACTATGAATCGCCCTTAGGGTCTCCGTTTGGAGTTGCCGATGGAAATCCGGGAAATAATTATGGCGATAATAACCCAGGCAATTTATGCGACTGGACCTTCTGCTGGACCATAAGCACTCCTCCTCCCGGTGCCTGTGTGCAAGGTGCCCCGTTGAATATTTCCATTAACAGCCTGGGTGATGGAGAATCGGGTTCGTGGACTTCATTCGCATGCAGCGGCGACCCGGTTACCGATTTCTTTGCCACACTGGTTTGCTGTGAACAACCAACCCTGAATATAACCAACCCGCTTTGCGCCGGACAAAATACAGGCACCGTTACTGCTTCGATGCCCAACAACAACAACCCGCCTTTTGATTATACCTGGATGAATTCAGGTGGGACGGTTATCCAGTCGGCAACCGGTGTTGCAGGTTCAAATTCCATCAGCAATCTTGCTCCAGGAAATTATACGTTGTCGGTTCAGGATTTTGCAGGTTGTGTTGCATCAATCAACTTTACTATTACCGCACCGCCAGCTCTGGCAGTGAACGTTGTTCCTTCGCCGGTAAGTTGTAACGGTGGTTTAACAGGTTCGGCAACAGCCAACCCCAATGGAGGAACTCCGGCTTACCAGTACAGCTGGTCCACGGGTGGAACCGGACAAGTTGCTTCAGGTCTTGCTGCAGGAACCTATACAGTTACCGTTACCGATGCCAATGGTTGTACAGTTACCTCTTCAGGTAGTGTCACTCAGCCTGTCGCTATGGTAGTAAATGCCATTCCTGTAAATTCAACCTGCGGCCTGAGTAATGGTACAATGTCGGTGAATGTTGCCGGAGGGTCACCACCATTACAATACAGTATAAACGGAGGTGCCACCTATCAGGCAGGAAATAACTTTACCGGTCTTGCAGCAGGAAATTATAATGTACAGGTTATTGATGCCGGAGGATGTACCGCTACGGTTGTTGGTGTTGTTTCGAACACAACAGGCCCCGTGATTAATTCATCACCGGTAATAAATGTAACCTGTAACGGGGGTAACAACGGATCCGTAACCGTAAATACCAGCGGCGGAACTGCTCCCCTCTCTTACAGCAACAACGGCGGTGCCCAGCAGCCCGGCAATTCATTCAACAACCTTGCTGCCGGCAATTACGCGGTTACCGTTACCGATGCCAATGGTTGCACGGTTACAGCTAACCTGATAGTGAGTGAGCCTCCCCTGTTGCAGGTGAATGCCAGCAGTGCCGTTTCAACATGCAGTGCCGGCAACGGCAGTGTTACGGTAAATGCCAATGGTGGTACCGGAGCCATTTCGTATAGCCTCAACGGTGGCCCTGCACAGCCGGGAAACACCTTCACCAACCTGACCGCAGCCAATTATTCGGTTACGGTTACCGACGCCAATGGCTGTACCGCCACTACCAACATCACCGTTACCGATCAGCCTGCTCCAGCCATCACCGCTACACCCGCCACGCTTGTTTCATGCAACGGTGGCAGCAACGGTTCCATTTCGGTTACTGCCAATGGCGGTACCGGTGCTATTTCGTATAGCCTCAACGGTGGACCTGCGCAACCGGGTAATACATTCAACAACCTCACCGCCGGAAACTACTCCATCACCATCACCGATGCCAACGGCTGTACCGCCACTGCCAGCCAGGCGGTGAGTGAACCGGCGCCGGTAGCTGCTGCCACCATACCGGTCGGCTCTACTTGCGGAAATGCAAATGGCAGTGTAACCGTAAATGCCAACGGCGGCACGGGCGCTTTAACCTACGGCATAAACGGTGGCCCTTCTCAGCCCGCCAACACTTTCAATAACCTGACTGCCGGTAACTATTCATACATCGTTACCGATGCCAATGGTTGTACTGCCAGCGGTAACTTCGCTGTCGCGGATGCACCGGGACCGGTAGTTTCCAATACGGCCAATACGTTAGTGTCGTGCAACGGGGGTAACAACGGATCCGTAACCGTAAATACCAGCGGCGGAACTGCTCCCC
>CAZPKJ010000119.1:7585-9594 GCA_964587075.1 uncultured Flavobacteriaceae bacterium
TGCCAACGGCTGTACCGCCACTGCCAGCCAGGCGGTGAGTGAACCGGCGCCGGTAAATGGAATACCCGCAACTACCATGGCTTCCTGTGGTAACAGTGACGGAACAGTCAGCGTAGCCGGAAGTGGCGGAACAGGCGCATTGCAATACAGCATCAATAACGGAGTCAGCTACCAGACATCAGGAATCTTCTCCAATCTGCTTGCCGGAAATTATGCCGTCATTGTTATGGACGCAAACGGATGTACTTTTACTGTTAATGCTGCCGTCAGCAACACTGCTGCTCCGGTGATTTCATTGGTGAACTCGGCCAATCTGACCTGTTTCGGTTCCAATAACGGTTCGCTTACTATAAATGCCAACAACGGAACCCCTCCCCTCACTTACAGTATTGATAACGGAACCACCTTTGGCGCTTCTTCCAGTTATAATAACTTATCGCCCGGCAATTACAGCATCATTGTTCAGGACGCTTTGGGATGCCAGGCTTCCGCAAATGTGATTATCACACAACCTGCACAGCTGGTATTTGCGACCGTTTCGGTTAATACCACTTGCGGACAATCGAACGGGACGCTCACAGTAAATGCCAACGGGGGAACCGGTTCTTATTCATACAGCAATAATGGCGGCGTAACTCAACAGCCTGCCAATACTTTTAATAACATTTCGGCAGGGGTATATGCAGTTATAGTGACAGATGCTAACGGATGTACGGCAAGTGCCAATGCAAATGTTACTGATGCTCCGGGGCCAAACATTGCAAATGTTGCTGTTACTAATATTAATTGCAATGGTGCTGCCAACGGACAATTAAATATTATGAGTGCAGGTGGTACAGCGCCAATTCAATATTCCATTAACAACGGTACCACTTTCCAGGCAGGTACCGGATTCAATAATCTTACTCCGGGCAACTACAATATTGTAATTTCAGATGCCAATGGATGTACCGCGGTATCCGCTGCCAGTATTACACAGCCCGCTCCCATTTCATTCAGTACATCAGCTACTCCCGCATCGTGTGGTAACAGTGACGGAACATTAACCATTAATGCAAATGGTGGTACCGGAGCTTTACAATACAGTATAAACAACGGTGTAACATTTCAGTCAATAAATAACTTCACAGGAATTTTGGCTGGAAATTATACGGTTATTGTACAGGATGCAAATGGCTGTACATCATCTGCTGTTGCCGCGGTAAGTAATGCGGCCGCCCCATCCATCACAGCTACCGCTTCCACAAATCTCACATGCTTTGGTTCCAATAACGGAACAATAACCATAACCGCAAATGGTGGTACGGGTGTGTTGCAATACAGTATTAATAACGGCACTACGTTCCAGCCTGGGAATACATTCAACAATCTTACACCCGGAAATTATTCCCTTTTGGTTGAAGACATTAATGGATGCCAGGCATCGGCTTCGCTGATCATTACAGAACCCGCTCAACTGGTGTTTTCTGCAGCACTCATCAGTACTACCTGTGGTCAGGCCAACGGAAGTATTACCATAAATGCAAGTGGCGGCACAGGGTCATATACTTTCAGCAATAACGGCGGTGTCACACAGCAGGCTGGGAATTTGTTCGGCAATGTTACAGCTGGAAATTATAACATAGTTGTTAGTGATGCAAACGGATGTACTTCGTCGTCGAATGCAGCTGTGTTGGATGAACCCGGACCAAATGTGGCCAATGTGGTTGTCACCAATATTAATTGCAACGGAGCGAATAACGGACAACTAAACATAACCTCTGCCGGAGGAACGGGAGTTATTATATACTCTATCGATAACGGCACAACATTCCAGGCTGGTACTACATTCAATAATCTTACTCCGGGCAACTACAATATTGTAATTACAGATGCCAATGGATGTACTTCAACTGCCAGCGCATCCATTACTGAACCTGCTGCCATTTCATTCAGTACATCTGCTACTCCGGCGTCGTGTGGTAACAGTGACGGAACATTAACCATTAATGCAAATGGTGGTACCGGAG
>CAZPKJ010000120.1:0-9594 GCA_964587075.1 uncultured Flavobacteriaceae bacterium
ACCAGGAAGCAGAACAATCCCGGAAGAAAACCTTACCGGGATTTTCAATAGTTTGGCATAGGCACCTGATTGTACCTGCACAAAATGAATGGTCAAAAAAAAGTCCACACTCCATGATCTGGAATGTGGACCTTACGTTTTGCTAAAATCCTATTGCGGTTGCTCCTGAGTTGATTCAGCCTGGCGAATGGAATCCTCAACCATTTGCTGACGGGCTGCATCTTTAGCTGCTTCAAGCTGGGCCTGTGCAGCGGCAATAGAGTCGTCAACCAATTTCTGCTGTGCCGCTTTCTCTTCGGCAGTGGGTCCACAAGCCAAAAACAGGCATGTTATACTTCCTACTACAATCAATCGGATTTTATTCATGGTAATTATTCATTAAATAATTTACTTTGAACCCCTTAACCCCGTCCTTGTCCAGGCTTAACGTCCTGTGGTTTAGTTGGTTGCGGTGCAGGCTTTGGTGCTGCCTTAGGTTTGTTTTTTGGCTTATTGGCTTCGGCAGCGGCGATTGAATCCTGGATTGCCTGGGCTGCAGCTACTGCGGCCAGGGAATCTTCCGTTATTTTTAGCTGAACAGCAGCCAGGCTGTCGGCAATGGCTTGTTCAACCGCGGCAATAGAATCTTTAGTACGTTGTTCAGCGGCAGCAATTTCTTCAGCGCTGGGGCCACATCCAATCATAAAGGTGGACAGAAAGCCGATGGTAAGCAGAGATAGTGTTAACTTTTTCATTTTGATTATATTGGTTTATCGGAGCAAAGATATTAATTTTTTTTTACACCAGGATTTGCCCATCATTTTTTACTGAAAATTATTACTTTTGCAAAGTGAAGCGAAAAATTGTTAAACTCTAAAATATATCCAAATGCTTAAGAAAATTTATTTATTTCCTGTTTTATTAATGGCTGTTTCAGCCCTTGTATTCACCGGTTGCAGCAGCGACGAAGATGACACAACACCTCCGGTTGTAACTTTAAATGGTGACCCCACTCCAGTTCTCAATCTTCAGGTGAACTTTGTTGATCTGGGTGCTACTGCCGTGGATGATGAAGACGGAACCCTGCAGGTTACTGTCGATGGCACGGTGAACAAAAACAAAACCGGTTCCTATCCCCTGGTGTATTCAGCTACCGATAACTCCGGCAACACTGGCACCGCTACCCGCGTTGTTACGTATAAAAATGAGCTCAGCTCCGATCCTTTTGAAGGAAATTACAGCTGTACTATTACTACTTCGGGCCAGCCGGATTATACTTACAGCGAAAATTTATCTGTTTCAACTACATTGAACAACGCTGTTGAGTGGAGCAAATTTGGCGATTACTCAAATGCCAATGCCAAATTGAATATGTTTTTGCAGGGAAGTAACCAGATTTCACTTCCTACACAAACCATTATATGTGGTAACCCGGCCGTTGCCAGAACATTCAGCGGAAGCGGAACCTATAGCGGCACCGGTGGAACAGGCTCTACTATCGTGTTAAATATCACTGAAACCGTAAATTCTGTTTCAGCAGCATTTACCTATACTTATACCAAGAACTGATACCATATTTTCAGGTAACAAAACAAGACCGGTTCTGTACAGACCGGTCTTGTTTTGTTTAATATTGGTTTAACTATACTATGAACAATAGTTATCCCGCGCAAATACGTATCCTGCTGAAGCGATTGCTTTTGCTGGTTGTGCTATTTCAGCTTTGCAGGCTGGCTTTTTACTTTTCAAATCTGTCAACATTTCATTCTGCTTCGTTTACCGAAATCACCCTTGCTTTTTTGTGGGGAACCCGGTTCGACATGGCGGCAATATTCACTTCCAATGTTGTTTTCATTTTATTTCATCTGGTTCCCTTCCGGGGATTTTATACTTCAATTACACAATGCATCATTAAAACATTGTTCCTTGTTGTAAATATCCCCCTGCTTTTACTGAATTGCGTAGATCTTGAGTATTTCAAATTCCAGGGTAAACGCACAACCGCCGATTTGTTTCATTTGTTTTCGATGGGAGATGACATGAAAAATACACTACCCCAGATGATCATTGATTTCTGGTATGTATTATTGGTATTTTCAATCCTGACCGTTCTTCTGGTTATTTTTTACAATAAAATTAAGGTTCATCAGGTAACCGGCCGTCCAGAGTATAAAGCCTTAAACTGGGTAGTAATGGTCCTCCTTATCGGATTGTTCGTTGTTGGCGCCCGGGGAGGATTACAGTTAAAACCACTTGGTATTATGGCCGCCGCAAGGCTTACCTCACCACAGCTGGTGCCATTGGTTCTGAATACACCATTTACCGTTATCAGGACTTTTGGGAAAAGTCTCACCGAATCAAAATCGTACATGCCCGGGGAGGAAGCGGAACTGTTCTTTAATAAGAACCACCTGTACCAAAATCAAGGTGCATTCAGACCTATGAACGTTGTTCTCATCATCCTTGAAAGTTTTTCGTCGGAGTATATAAGCGCATTCAATAACGGTAACGGATATACGCCTTTTCTGGATTCACTGATGAATCAGGGCATGACCTACACCAACGCGTATGCCAACGCGAAAAAATCAATCGATGGCATCCCTGCTGTAGTGGCCTCACTCCCATCCCTGATGAATGTGTCATATATATCATCACCCTATAACAGCAACAAACTTGAATCCATAGCCGCTATTTTATCCCGCAAAGGATATTCGTCGGCATTCTTTCACGGAGGAAATAACGGCACCATGAATTTCGATAATTTTACTCTGATATCGGGTTTTGATAAATATTATGGCAGAAGGGAATACCCCGGCGGTAATTACGATGGTCACTGGGGTATCTTTGATGAGAACTTCTATTACTTCTTTATTGATAAATGCAATGAAATGAAAAAGCCTTTTGTAAACGTATTTTTTTCACTTTCATCGCATCATCCCTACTCCATACCCAAACATCTTAAAGGAAAATTTCCCGAAGGACCATTACCAATTCATCAGAGCATCGGTTATGCCGATTATGCCTTAAGGCAATTTTTTGAAAAAGCAAAGCAAACAACGTGGTACCCAAATACCCTTTTCGTAATAACTTCCGATCATACCGGTCCTGCCGCTCAGATAAAGTATAATACCAAATCGGGAATGTTTCATATTCCTGTTGTTTATTACCATCCAGGCAGTAATCTCCGTGGCTGGTCGGCACGAACAACACAGCAAACCGATATTGTTCCCGGGATTCTTGATTACCTGAATTTTGATGAAGCGTTTACGGCTTTCGGAAACAGCCCTTTTGATACATCTAAAACCGCGTTCGCCATTAATTATCCGGGTGATGTTTACCAGGTTATTGGCGACAGCCTGCTTATCCAGTTCGACGGACAGGAAATGATTGCAGCCTACAAATACCGTACTGATAGTTTGCTGATGAACAACATAGTTTCGAAAGATGATGAAACGCAACAGTATCTGCTGAATACTTTTAAATCGTTGCATCAGCAATATAATAATGCCCTTATTCAAAATCAGCTGACAACAAACCAGGGAAACAAATGAGTCTGAAACAAAAAATTCAGTTTATTATTAATCCGGTTGCAGGTAGTGGAGTTGTAAGGCCATATCAAAAAAATATCAGCGAGCTGTTTCCTGAAAACAAATATCATGTCGCGATTTCATATACCCAATACAGAAATCATGCCGCTGAACTTGCTGCAAAGGCAATTCACGAAGAATTTGATGTGGTTGTTGCCGCAGGTGGCGACGGAACCATTAACGAAGCGGCTAAAATTCTGGCAGGAAGCCAGGTTGCCCTGGGAATTTTACCATGCGGATCGGGTAACGGCCTGGCCAGACATCATGGTATTCCCATGAATTTAAAACAGGGCCTGGAGGTAATTAAAAGAATGAAAACAACACAACATGATGCGGCAAAAATTAACGGGGTGCTTTCGTTTAATGTTTCGGGGATAGGCTTTGACGCTCACATTGCCCACCTGTTTGGTAAAGACGGAAAAAGAGGATTTGGTGAATATGTCAGGTTAACATTCAGAGAATTTAATAATTATCAGGACACCCTTTTTACCATTGACGACGGTACCGGGAGGTATCAGGTTCAGGCAGCCATGGTTTCGATTGCCACCGGGTCGCAATTTGGCAATAATGCATATATCGCTCCCGATGCAAATACATCCGATGGTAAAACCAACATAACCTCCATCCGTAAAATGAAACTCTGGGAATTGCCTTTTACAGGATGGCGGATTTTCAATAAAACCATCCTTAAATCACAATATGCAAAATCATATACAGCACCGGCATTTAAAGTCGGGTGCCCTGAACCACAACCATTGCATATCGATGGCGAACCAACCGGTTTCACAAATGAATTCTTCATTCAAACCGTACCTGGATTACTTAAGCTAATAGTTCCATAACAGAAAATATGTCTAATAAGAATAAAAACAAAAGTGGAATTGTATATTCTACCAATCCCGACTACCAGCAAAACGACCTAAACGAAACCGGGGGCGACACGATAGCGCCGGGTGCACAGCAATTAAGAGTAACCCTCGATAAAAAGCAGCGTGCGGGAAAAAAAGTAACGCTTGTTACCGGTTTTATTGGTAAGACCGATGATCTGGAACAGCTCGGCAAAATACTGAAGTCGAAATGCGGAGTTGGCGGAACTGTGAAGGACCATGAAATATTACTTCAGGGTGATTTCAGGACAAAAGTTCTTGAAATATTAAAATCTATGGGTTACAAGGCCAAACAATCAGGAGGCTAACCAGCCATCACCTCATCTATTATTTTTTGATAAAAATTTTCATAAAGCGGAAGGATTTCATGGATGTCGAATTTTTTAGCCTGATTGAGTGCATTTTTTCTGAACTCCTTTAACATAGCTTCATTACTCAGCAACTTAATCGCGTTGGCTGCCATTTCCTCAACATCACCCACGTTGCTTAAAAATCCGGTAACACCATGAATATTCAATTCGGGCATGCCTCCGGTATTACTTGAAATTACGGGTACCTGGCATGCCATGGCCTCAAGGGCAGCCAATCCGAAACTTTCTGACTCCGAAGGCATCACAAACAAATCGCAAACCGACAGTATCTCTTCAATTGCTTCCTGTTTTCCCAGGAAACGTACATGATCGCAATTACCCAGGTTACGGCATAGTTTTTCGATAGCCGGTCTTTCAGGGCCATCGCCAATCAGCAACAGCTTGGAGGGGATTTGTCGTATTACACGATCGAATACTTCAACTACATCCTCTACACGTTTCACCTTTCTGAAATTGGAAGTATGAACCATGAGCTTTTCCCCGTTTGGTGCTATTGCCTTTCTGAAATGGTCTTTCGGTTTTAATGAAAATCGCTTCAGGTCAATAAAATTATGAATAACCTGTATTTCTTTTTCAACATGAAAGTTCATGTAAGTGTCACGTTTCAGGCTTTCCGAAACCGCGGTTACCCCATCACTGTGATTGATGGCAAATGTAACCACTGGCTCAAAACTAACGTCCTTACCTACCAGAGTGATATCGGTACCATGCAGGGTTGTAACCACAGGAATAAATATACCCTCCTTTGCCAGGATCTGTTTGGCCAACCAGGCTACCGAGGCATGGGGAATGGCATAATGTACATGAAGTATATCCAGTTTTTCATACTTCACCACGTCAACCATTTTACTGGTCAGGGCACTCTCATAGGGCGCATATTCAAACAATGGATAATTGGCAACAGCTACTTCATGATAGGATATATTTTCCGAAAAAAAATCAAGCCTGACAGGCTGGCTGTAGGTGATAAAATGAATATGGTGGCCTTTTTCGGCAAGCGCCTTTCCAAGTTCCGTAGCAATAACTCCGCTTCCTCCAAAAGTTGGGTAACAAACAATTCCAATTTTCATAAATACAAGGGGTGATAATAAGGTTCTGTAAAAATAATAATCTCAACAATAACAAGCCTATCTTGTTTTGGTTACTGTAACCTGGTTGATGATTTTATAAACAGCCTCCATTATATCGGTCCGGTAGTTCCCTTTTGCCAGTTTATTGGTAACCGCATTGGGATAAACCCGGTTCGATAAAAACACAAAAACCAGGTCATGTTCGGGATCGGCCCATGCAGCTGTTCCGGTAAAACCGGTATGGCCAAAAGTTGATAATGAGGCGGATGGCGGAGTATTGCCGTTTTTACCCGGTGTCACCTCAGGCTTATCGAAAATCAGTCCGCGGCGATTATCACCTTTGGTATCGCACCTTGAAGTAAACAACTCCACGGTTTCCTCCGATAAGTACCTGATTCCCCCATATTGCCCTTTATTCAAGAGCATTTGCATAATTACAGCTACATCAAAAGCATCACTAAACAAACCCGCATGGCCAGCCACACCTCCCAGCATGGCGGCTGCCGGATCATGCACAAATCCCTGTAATTTGCGCTTTCGGAACTCGATGTCAATTTCGGTTGGTGCAATGTAATGAACCGGTATCTTCGCCGAAGGGTTATACATAAGCCTGTTGAGTCCTAATGGCGCATAAAATTTATTTTCAACATAATTGTCGAGCGACATTTCAGAAACCTCCTCAACCACCTTTTGCATAAGCAGCATTCCCAGGTCAGAATAAACGTACTTTCCCTCCTGCTCCACCGGTGAGTCGTAAATTTCTTTCCATATTTTATCGGCATAACTGTTAAGTATAAACAAACTGTCGGCTACCTGAACCGAATAATTCACATCCGGTTCATAGTGATAGATATTGAAAGATGGCCGGTTGTTATCCATGGTCGATTTCCAAAACGGTATCCAGCTTTTCAGCCCGGCCTGGTGCAATAATATATCCTCAACAATCAATTCACGCTTATTGGTTTTACGTAACGGATGAAAATATTTTGAAGCCCGCTTGTCGAGGTCAATTTTTTCGTCTTCATACAACTTCATAACTGCAAGGGCCGTAGATGCAATTTTTGTTATGGAAGCAATGTCGTATCGTGTAGTATCGGTTACGGTTTCCCGGATGTTTTCATACGTGTAACTGCCGAATGATTTTCTGTAAATAATATTTCCCTTCCAGGCAACAAGCACCTGGCATCCCGGAGTGGCGCTGTCGCGAACAGCTTTCAATGCCAGTGAATCAATCGTCCGGAAAGCGGCGGGGTCAATTCCCAGTTCAAGCGGATTGGTGAAACGTAACCGGTTTTGACCCGCATCCAATGAAAGTCCGTCGCCCGACCTGAATCCCGGAACCGGACTTACTGGCAGAACACCACCAACCTGCGCCGCACCAAATAATGCCTGCGACGCGAAATACTGGGGCAGATAGGTATCCTCGTAAGCGAGTAAAACAGCTTTCCCGCCTGTTGCATCGGGAACTCTCGACAAGCAGTATGCATTGCCAAAAATTACAGTGGTGAGATCGGTCTTTCCTGAAATGCTGTAAATAAGCTGGTTTATTTTCTCTGAAATTCCATATCCCGATTCCGCTTTGGTGCTGGTATTATGAATGCTCAAAATAACATGTTCGTAATTTTTGGCAATAGCCGATACCGAGTCAATCATAGATTTTAAAGTATCATTCCTGGCAATCCTCAAAACATCGACACGGCCAAAATTTTTCAGCATCAGCTGAAACGGATTATTCAAAGTATCATTAACTGCAATGGAAAGTATCCTGCTTCCTTTTCTATTGACCACCGGGAGGTATCCGTCTTTATTTTGCAACAGGGTAAACGACCTTTCATACAGTTTTTGGTTGAGGTAATTCGCCTCAGCCGTATTCAGATCAACAATGAGGCGGGTAGTATCAACGGGCTGGTATTGACTCAAGCCAACCCAGTACTTTGACATTAAAATCTGCTTGACTTTATCATCAATCATTTCCTGATCAATTTCGCAATTTTGTATGGCATAGTGTATCCGCATCCATGCTTTGGGGATATCGGATGAATATAAAAGCACATCATTGCCCGCCAGCAGCGCTTTCAGTTCCAGGTCGCCGGGCAAATTAAAATCGGCAACACCTTTCATGTTAAGTGCATCGGTAACAACCAAACCTTTAAACCCCAGTTTGTCCTTCAACAGATTTTGTACAATGGGCTTTGACAATGTAGAAGCTAAACCCGGTGTAGTATCGAGCGACGGAATATTTAAATGAGCTACCATCATGGAAGCGATACCATCCGAAATAAGTTGTTTGAAAGGAAATAGCTCAACCGAATCGAGCTGACTGGCAGTATTTCTGATTACGGGAAGTGTAAAGTGTGAATCGGTATCGGTGTTACCATGACCGGGAAAATGCTTTCCACAAGCCATAACATGTTGCGATTGCAACCCCCGGGTATACAATCTGGCATAATTGGCTACCTGTTCCCTGCTTTCACCAAACGACCGGCTGTTGATAACCGGATTCCTGGGGTTATTGTTGATATCGGCCACAGGAGCGAAATTCAGATGTATCCCCATCCTTTTACACTGCCTGCCAATTTCGGCAGCCATTTCCTGTATCAGCGTATCACTGGCAGTGGCACCCAATGTCATTTGCCGGGGAAAACGTATGGTGCTGTCGAGCCGCATCGACAGCCCCCATTCGCCATCGATACCAATCAATAATTTCACCTTCGACAATGACTGAAAGTAATTTGTCATTAATGCCTGTCTTACCGGGCCACCCTGAAAAAAAATCAAACCTCCGATATGATAATTTTCAATTAAACCGGCAATGTTTTTAACATGGACCGAATCGCGGTTTGAATATACGTCGATCATAAACAGCTGACCGATTTTTTGTTCATAACTCAGGGTGTTAAATACCGAATCGGCCCACGCAGAAGACGCGGGTGAAATAAAGTCGGGCAGTCGCTGGGATAATCCATCGTTACTATAACTCAGCAACCACAAAACCGACAGGAAATAACGTGCAATTTTAAACATGGTGGCAAAAATAGTTACCCGGCAGCGGCATACAGGGGCATTCCCGGTTTATTAATCAACGTTTATATCAACAATTTATGCTCAAGACACGTTCAGAATCCTCAAATAAAAATTGTAAATTTGCCCTGCTTTCGTTTAACGGAAGTTAAGATTGATATCTTACATGAAATTACCATCTCTCACAAAGCTCACCCCACATCGAAAATTCAATTTCCGTGCGCGGTATTACGATGCTGATAAAGAAGCTTTTGAACAGAGGATTTCGGAGATCAAACAACAAATTGGCGAACAAGCATCTGAAGCCGAGGCTATAAAGCTCAGGCTGCGAAAACAATTCCTTGAGAAAAGAAAATCCCGAAACCACAACAGCGGGTTTCTCCAAAACAGCCGCATAGCAGTCATTATTGCCATTTTATCGTTGCTTACCTACCTGATTTTAAAATAAAGATTGATTCTTTTCTGATGCGTGATATTATCAAACTTCTTCCCGATACGGTTGCCAATCAAATTGCGGCCGGCGAGGTCATACAACGACCCGCTTC
The DNA here is from genome assembly GCA_964587075.1 of uncultured Flavobacteriaceae bacterium. GTDB lineage: Bacteria > Bacteroidota > Bacteroidia > AKYH767-A > OLB10 > CAZPKJ01. The sequence goes on from CAZPKJ010000120.1 coordinate 9,461, forward strand.
GGCTGCCAAAGAGTTGATGGAAAATGCCGTTGATGCCGGGGCAACAAACATACAGTTAATCATCCGGGAAGCCGGAAAGTCCCTTATCCAGGTAACTGATAATGGCAAAGGTATGAGCGAACAGGATGCACGCA
>CAZPKJ010000121.1:0-9576 GCA_964587075.1 uncultured Flavobacteriaceae bacterium
ACAACCATACTGGACCTTTCGTCCTTACAGCATGGATTATATTTTGTGCGGCTGACTTTGGATCAAAAACAGGCGGCTAAAAAGCTTGTACTTTTGAATTGATTGGCTGGCAGCATGCGAAAAAGCCTGTTTCATGAATTGAAACAGGCTTTTTTTATGGTTTGGATACCGAAGTTTTAATAATCTTTTATTTTTGCATTAAAATAAGAAGCGACGTATGAAAAAATTTATGAAAACCTATTTAAGTAACGACGGTGCCGGGGCTTTCGCATTGATTTGGGTAATAGGTATTATGATAGTAATCACGCTTTTGGTTACTAACGGATTATAATCCCCGAAAGTTAAACGAACCTTTTAATCAGCCTGAGGTTGTGCGTATACTTTTTCTGTTCAGCATTAAAAATACCGTGGTGGTCAATATTATCGATACGCACTTTACCCGATGCATGAATAATCTTGTTATTTGGTAACATGATCCCAACATGGGTAATACGTCCCTCCGCATTATCAAAAAATGCCAGATCGCCCTGGCGTGCCTCATCCACCAGGTTTATAAGTGAACCCTGTTCAGCCTGTTGCCACGCATCGCGCTTTAACCGGATCCCGGCCAGTTTGTAAACCATCTGGGTGAACCCTGAACAGTCGATGCCAAAAGGTGTACGGCCGCCCCACAGGTAGGGTGAATGCAGGTACATGTAAGCATTTTCAACTATTCCTTTGGTCGACTGTAGTTTTTCAGGACATTTTACATTGCCTTCGAAACGGTAAGCAGTTGTACCCAAACGGCAGGTGTGATCCTTAAAATGCGGCATCGAAGACCCGAGGACAATGGAAAAAAGTGAGTTTTCGTGCAACATAATTTGAACCAGATCGAATGAAATACAATACTGCTCACGGTTCAGCTTAAAATATTCCTGCAGTTCGATAGGTTCAAACTGAGAAGCAGAAACCCAGCCCGAATACTGGTCGAAAGCGGTTTGAATTTTACACCAATCGCCATTTCGTTCGAGCACTTCAAAATGCTCTCCGAATAACACCTGCGAAATCATTTCGCTCTGATGCGAAGGTTCCCTCCGTAAAGGAATAACCGTCAGGTTACAAATTCCGTGAGTCAAGTGAGTCAGATATTGCTTATCACAATAGCACTGGCACCACCACCGCCATTACATATTCCGGCAGCTCCAAACTGTGCGCCCTTTTGTTTGAGAATGTGAACCAGCGTTACAACAATGCGCGAACCTGAGCTGCCAAGCGGGTGGCCTAGTGCTACCGCACCACCATTCACATTCACTTTTGCCGGATCAAGTTTCATTTCTTTGTTGTTGGCAATGGCAACCGCGCTGAAAGCTTCGTTGATTTCGAAGTAATCAATTTCATTCATTTTAAGTCCGGCCTTCTCAATAGCTATTGGCAATGCTTTTGAAGGCGCCGTAGTGAACCATTCAGGAGCCTGCTGCGCATCAGCGAAAGCCAGAATCCGCGCAAGTGGTTTGATTCCCATCTGTTCTGCCTTCTCCTTACTCATCAGTACCACACAGGAAGCGCCGTCGTTGAGTTTTGAGGCATTGGCCGCTGTAACGGTTCCATCCTTCTGAAATGCCGGCCTAAGTGTGGGTATCTTTTTAAAATCAACTTTTTTGTATTCTTCATCCTCGTTCACCATCAAAGGGTCTTTTCCCCGCTGGGGCACTTCAACAGGAACAATCTCCTCTTTAAACAACCCCTGTTCATAGGCTTTAGCAGCCCGCTGATACGATTCAATAGCATAGGCATCCTGATCTTCCCGCGATATTTTACATTCCGAAGCACAGAGTTCGGTAGCATTTCCCATATGGTAATCGTTATACACATCCCATAATCCGTCCTTAACCAGTCCATCGGTTATTTGTCCGTGTCCCAATCGGTAGCCATTCCTTCCTTTATCGAGATAATAGGGGACATTCGACATGCTTTCCATACCACCTGCTACAACAATATCGTTGGAACCCGTCATAATCGACTGCGCACCCAGCATGATTGCTTTCATGCCCGAGGCACAAACCTTATTGATGGTGGTGCCCGGAGTGGTATTGGGTAATCCGGCGAAAATAGAAGCTTGGGTAACCGGAGCCTGACCCAGGTTGGCCGAAAGTACATTGCCCATAAACACCTCCTGAACATCCGAAGGTTTGAGTCGGGCACGATTTACGGCCTCCTTAATAACAATGGCACCCAGCTGTGTTGCCGGTAAACTGCTCAAAGCACCACCGAAAGCACCTACGGGCGTTCTGGTTGCGGCAACTATATATACCTCTTTCATAACTACTTAACGTTATTTATGTGTTTTTTATTGGAGTGGCAAAGGTAATGATTATCCCTAAACAGTTTAATAGAGGGATAACCAAGGTTTGTGTCTAAAATTGAGCTACCTTTGCAGCCAATTTCGCTGATTTTCAGTCGGAATGAATTTATAACATATTAATGGAAACATTTAAAACGCTTGGGCTTGAAGATCAGGTCCTGGAAGGAATTACCAAGTTAGGATTTACTACACCAACACCCATACAGGAACAGGCGATTCCGGTGCTGTTGTCCGGCTCCCGCGATTTTATTGGCCTGGCACAAACCGGCACCGGAAAAACAGCGGCTTTTGGATTACCATTACTTCAGATTCTCGATTTCAATAATCGCAAAACGCAGGCCCTGATCCTCGCTCCAACCCGTGAGCTATGCGTTCAGATTGCCCGCGATATCGAAAACTTCGCCGCTACCATGAAAGGTGTCCATATTGTTCCCGTTTATGGCGGTGCCAATATCATGCGTCAGATGGACCAGGTGCGGCGCGGCGCACAAATAATTGTTGCCACACCCGGAAGGCTCATTGATCTAATCGACCGTAAAAGTGTTAAACTGGATGAGATATCCTTTGTAGTTCTTGATGAAGCCGATGAAATGTTGAACATGGGTTTCCAGGAAGACATTGATTATATTCTGGAAAATACGCCTGAAACAAGAAATACCTGGTTGTTTTCGGCTACCATGCCACCCGAAGTGAGGGCCATAGCCAAAAACTACATGGATAACCCCTTTGAAATGACCATGGGGAAAAAAAATGCGGGTGCCGAGAATATTGAACATATTTTTTATTCGGTACATGCACGCGACCGTTACCTCGCTTTAAAGCGGATTGTGGATTACAATACCGATATTTTTGGCATTGTGTTTTGCAGAACTAAAATTGAATCACAGGATATCGCCGAAAAGCTGATTAAAGATGGTTATAACGCCGATGCATTGCATGGGGACCTGAGCCAGCAGCAACGCGACCGTGTAATGGCCTCGTTTCGGAACCGGTCGCTGCAGTTACTGATTGCCACCGATGTGGCAGCCCGGGGTATCGATGTCAGTAATGTTACCCATGTAATCAATTACGAACTGCCCGACGATACTGAAGTTTATACACACCGTAGCGGACGAACGGCGAGAGCCGGTAAATCGGGAATTTCCATTGCCATCATCAACATGAAGGAGCTGGGAAAAATCCGCCAGATTGAACGTCAGCTGAACCGAAAATTCAAACAGGAAAAAGTACCTGGTGGATTTGAGATTTGTGAAAAACAACTGATGCACCTTATTAAGAAAGTTCACGATGTTGCGGTAGATGAAGCCGCCATCGCCAATTATTTACCGGGTATTTATGAGGCGTTGTCCGATTTGTCGAAAGAAGAAGTTATAAAGCGGTTTACATCACTGGAGTTTAACCGGTTTTTGGATTATTACCGCGATGCTCCCGATATCAATGCCGATGCCAAAGGTGGTACATCCCCCGAAAGGGGCCGCATGCGCCAGGGCAATATGGATACCATGTTTATTAACCTGGGCTCAGCCGATGGTTTCGATGCCAGCAAAATGTTGCGGTATATTTGTGATGTGGGTGGTATAAAAGGCAACATTATTGGCCGGATCGATATTAAAGGGGTTTATTCGTTTATTGATATCGATCGCGATACCCTTCCAAAAGTGCTTACCGGTTTTGAAGGGGAAGTTTTTAAAGGTCGTAAGGTACGAGTTGATATTTCACAGGGACCCGGCAGCGGTAGCGGTGGCGGAAGAAGCGGAGGGGGATTCAAAGGCGGAGGCGGAAAAAGACATGGCGGCGAAAGCAGGCGGCGCGAAGGCCGGAGCAGCGGTGGCTACCATGACAGAAAATCGCAAGGTAACGACGACAACCGGGGGCAGCGGCGTGAAGGAACCCGTAAGAAACGATATTAAACTTTTATTCTGAAGGCATTACAATTGCCAGAATAATATACAGTAATAACCCGGTTCCAAAAATCACAATTGCTATCAGAAAAATAGCCCTTACTACCGTGGGATCCATATCGAAGTAATGGCCAAGGCCGCCACAAACTCCGAATATTTTTTTATCACGTTTAACAAGTCTTCGTTCCATAGATTTTATTTTTCAAATGGTTAATCTGTAAAATTACCCCTTTTATTTTAAAAATGAAACCTATATTTGTTTGATGTGCCCGGTTAAACCGCTGCACATGTAACGCGTCGGAACATTAATGTAAATAATATCTTGAAAATAGATTTGCGCAGCGACACCGTAACACGGCCTACATCCATGATGATGGAGGCCATGATGCATGCCGTGGTCGGGGATGATGTTTTTAACGAAGACCCAACGGTTTTGGAACTCGAATTGACAGTAGCTGGTATGTTTGGTAAAGAGGCAGGCCTGTTTTGTCCTTCGGGAACTATGTCGAATCAAATTGGGATCAAGGTACTGACCAACCCCCGTGAGGAAATTATATGCGACCAGACCGCTCATATGTATTTGTATGAGGGTGGGGGGTTGGCTTTTAATTCGGGGCTTTCAGTATGGCTCCTTCAGGGCGACCGGGGAAGGATTACAGCGAACCAGGTACGCGATGCAATTCGTCCTGACCATACCTACTACCCCCGTACCTCTGTGGTTAGTATCGAAAATACCCACAACCGGGGAGGGGGAAGCATTTATCAGCTTCAGGAAATTGCCGCCATCAGAAAAGTTTGTGATGATTCGGCTTTGAAACTGCACCTTGATGGCGCAAGGATTTTTAACGCATTGGCGGAGTCCGGTTATAACGCTATGGATATAGGAAAATATTTCGATACAATTTCAGTTTGCCTTTCCAAGGGACTGGGCGCACCCGTTGGGTCGTTGTTGCTCGGTTCCGCCCGCAACATTTCCGAAGCCCGTAAAATAAGGAAAGTGCTCGGTGGCGGAATGCGGCAGGTGGGTTATATCGCTGCCGCGGGATTATACGCGGTTAATCACCATATTGACAGGCTTGCCGATGATCACAGGCGGGCAAAAGTGCTTGGCGATACCATGAGTGGCCTTTCGTTTGTGAAAGAGGTTTACCCGGTTGACACCAACATTGTGGTTTCGTTTCTCGATAATAACTATCCGCTTGAAACGTTCATCAGCAAACTGGAATCGGCCGGCATACTTACGGTACCCTTTGGTAAGCAGGCTGTCAGAATGGTGACTCATCTTGACTTCAGCGACGATATGCTTGATACTACCGTTAAATATTTGAAATCGCTATGAAAATTACTTTAGCTATTTTTGTAACAGCTGCATTATTTACTAAGAATCACTAATAGAATTACTGTTTTGAAATACCTGTTCGCGGTTACATTTTTTGTTTTATGCCTGGTATTGTGTAACCACTCGCGGGCACAGGATTCTTTAATAAGGGTAACCGGTACGGTGTATGACCCCGAAAACAAGGGTGCCATACCCAATCTGATGGTCGTGAATAAACGTACACAACAGGGATTTTTCGGTTATAATACGGGAGAATTTGAAGTACGCTGTTTAAAAACGGATACATTAATAATAGCTGCCACCGGCTTTACTACCATCAAAATTTCATTCCGCGATTCGGCTAATGTAACGGAGTATTATAAAGTACGGATTCCATTAAAAAAACTTGAAGTTCAGCTTCAGCAGGTCGAAATTTTTACCAAACGCGACCTTGAGGAAATACAGAAAGATATTGAAACCCTGGGTTATGATGAGAGTGATTATATGCTTCAGGGAACCGACGCCATTTCAAGTCCGATTACCGCTTTGTACCAGGCCTTCAGCAAAAGGGAACGAAATAAACGAATGGTTGCCGAAATGCGCAACAACGACAAACGACGGGCGCTGCTCAAAGAACTGTTTCGGAAATATGTCGATAATGATATCATTCACCTCAACAATAATGAGTTCGACGATTTTGTCGATTTCAGTGGCGTATCGGATGAATTCCTGAAACAATCCACACAATACGATTTTATTATGTATATCAAGAAACGCTTTGAAGTGTTCAGAATGCTGAGGAACGGAAACTGACCTTCTGTAAATTTTTATCTGTTTCTTAATTTTCAGGAACTTCTTCCGGCTCAGTATTACCTTTATAGCCTAAACCTATCATAAAAAATTCCTTACTTGACTGCTGCACACTTTTCGGACGCAGCAATCTTACGTGCTGAAAGTATATCTTTAGTTCGTCGCGAAACTTCATGGCATCGCCGCTGTCGAAAATTTTGCAAACAAAATTTCCTCCTTTCTTAAGCAGCTTATGCGCTGTAAACAACGCCATTTCACACAATTCAAGCGATTTCATCTGATCGGTAAATCGGCTTGAAGTGGTATCGGGAGCCATATCCGATAAAATTATGTCAAATGGTTTGTCAAAACCGTATTTGTCCTTCAGTAGTTCGGTATCGAGCGTTAGGATGTCTCCCTTCATAAACGTTGCGTTGGGGATCGATAAAAATACTTTTTTTAGATCGATGCCCAGAAGCCTGCCCTCTGTACCTATTTTGCCGGTTGCGTATTGCGACCACGAACCGGGTGAAGCGCCAAGGTCGAGTACCTGGTTGCCACTCTTTATTATATGATACTTTTTATCGATTTCCATAAGCTTGTAAACCGAGCGTGCCACGTATTGCTCCTTCTTTGCTTTCTTTGCATAAAAGTCGTTTGATTTATAAGCCATGTAATATTTACCGTTGGATGCTATGGGTGCGAATGCGATATACTGTTTTTATTATCCGCGAAAGCGTTTAGCGATTAGTGCCACGAAGTTACGAATTCAAATGGGATTTGAATCGTCAGTCAGATTCTTTTCCAAAGCGTTGAAGCCCTTTGGCAGGATAATCCTGATCGCATTACTTTGTTCTGGTACTGCACCGGTTAATTCGCAGGTAGTAAAATCGGTGGTGCTCGATTCGGTGGTGGTTGCTGCAGTTAAATCGGGTTTCAATGTAAATGATTTTATTGAAATGGTAAAGCAGGATACTTCATTCCTCCGGTCGTTCCGATATCTCCGCAATCAGCCGCATCTTGTTACCGGTAACATGGAACTGTTAAATAAAAAAAATCATGTTTACGCTTCCAGGTATCGTGAGGCATATCAGGTTTGCAATGGAAACAGAAGATGGATTCAGCTTGCCGATGAGCGTGTGAAAGGGAAATTTTATAACCGGAAGCAGGAACCGAAGCTGTACACAGCTGAACTGTTTGATGAAATTTTTTTTTATGAGGATACTTTACCCGTGTTGCCCCCTTCGGTTTCCATTTCGGGAACAACAGGTAATAACAACAACAGCAGCACCGACAAGCTGAAAAGGTTGGTCTTTAATCCCGGTGCGCCCATCGACGGTGTGCCGGTTGTTGGAAAACGCATGGCTATTTTTGATGATGACGTTACGGGTTATTACAACTACCGTATCGATACCAGGTTGTACAACGATTCTATACCATGTTATGTATTTACCTGTACCGCAAAACCGGGTACCGGCGATTATACGGTTGTTAAATACCTGACCACATTCTTCGACCGAAAAACTTTTAATATCGTTTTCAGGGAATATAAATTGCAATACAGCGGACTGCTTTTCGAGTTTGATGTGCATATGAGTATTGCTACGGCTACCGTGGAAGGTAATGTGTATCCTTCACGCATTTCATACCGGGGTTTCTGGGATCTGCCTTTACGCAAAGAAGAGCGGGCGAATTTCGATTTGAGTTTCACAATTGCAGGAACTAAAGAGTAGGGTTGTCTTTCATGCCAGGTGTGGAATTTTACCGGAACTTCAGCCAATAGTTGTTGTTTTAATTCATTCTGACACGATTAAAGAGTAGTTGTACTTTCTTTTTTCTAAATTTGCCCATGCATCAATCCATTCTTATTATTGATTTTGGCTCGCAATACACTCAATTGATTGCCAGAAGAGTACGTGAACTCAATGTTTATTGCGAAATCCATCCTTACAATCATTTACCTTCCGATTTCACCCCTTTCCTTGGAATTATTCTCTCAGGCAGCCCAGCTTCGGTAAAAGATAGCAGCGCACCTCAGATTCAAACCTCATTGTTCAGGGGAAATAAACCGGTACTCGGTGTTTGCTATGGCGCGCAGCTCATCGCCCAACAGGCCGGTGGTGATGTGAGTCCGTCAAATACACGGGAGTATGGAAGGGCACACCTGAAGGTGAATGGCGCATCCGGCGAATTATTAAAGAATGTAAGCTCCTCATCGCAGGTTTGGATGTCGCATGCCGATACCATTACTCGTATTCCTGAAAAATTTGAAGTAATAGCCAGCACCGAGTCGGTACACATTGCCGCGTATAAAATTGAGGGTGAAAAAACATTCGGGGTGCAGTTTCATCCCGAAGTAGTGCACACCGCCGAAGGCGCAACCATACTGAGTAATTTTGTATATGATATTTGTGGTTGCAGGGGCGACTGGACACCGGGTTCATTCATTGAAGAAACAGTGCAGACGCTTAAGGAACAACTTGGAAACGATAAAGTGATTCTCGGTCTTTCGGGAGGTGTCGATTCTGGCGTGGCAGCCGTATTATTGCACCGGGCCATTGGTAAAAACCTGCATTGTATTTTTATAAACAACGGACTGCTCAGGTTGAATGAATTCAACCAGGTTTTAGATTCCTATGAGCATATGGGATTGCAAATAACCGGTGTTGACGCGTCGCACCATTTTTACAGCGAGCTGAAAGGTATTACTGAACCCGAGCAGAAGCGAAAAATCATTGGCCGTGTTTTTATTGAGGAGTTCGACCGTCAGGCTCATGCCATTGAGGATGTAAAATGGCTTGCACAGGGAACCATTTATCCCGATGTTATTGAGTCGGTAAGTGTAAAAGGCCCCAGCGCCACAATTAAATCGCATCATAACGTTGGAGGGCTACCAGAAAAAATGAAATTAAAGGTAGTGGAACCACTCAAGGCTTTGTTTAAGGATGAAGTTCGTAAAATTGGGGTTGCACTGGGAATGCATGCCGATCTTCTGAACCGTCATCCTTTTCCCGGACCCGGATTAGGTATTCGTATCCTGGGCGAAGTGTCTCCCGAAAGGGTAAAAATCATTCAGCAGGTGGATGCCATTTTTATTGAAGGGCTCAAATCATCAGGACTATACCAGCAGGTGTGGCAGGCAGGTTCTATCCTTCTCCCTGTAAAATCGGTAGGCGGCCGTCAAGCCGGAGGACGACCTGACCCTCACCATCGACCCGGCCACGGGC
>CAZPKJ010000122.1:0-9427 GCA_964587075.1 uncultured Flavobacteriaceae bacterium
CGGGTAGAAGCTACCATAAAACTGCTGCAATGCTTTGTGAAGTATACTTCTCAAAACAGCGCCGAAATAACCAGGGTCAGGCAGCAATCAAAACTAATGGTTAAAACACAAAATGAATTCGCGCTCAACTGGCAAGCCGACACTTCGGTTGTTGAATGGATAAATTTCAAAGGCTTTCAGCCTGAATATCGCGTAAGTAAAGTTACCGGTGCAGAACAACTTTATTATAACAGGGAACTGCCATTTGAAAAGGAAATTAAGTTTTACGACCACTACATTCCGGTGAATACCATTAAGAAACCATCGTATTATATTATCCCGCAGGCCTGGAAAGAAATTATTGAAAGACTTCGGTTAAACCGGATAAAAATGGAAGCGCTTGCCCACGACAGCTTAATTCCAGTCACCCGGTATGTCATCCAGGACTTCAACACGGTTGCCGGCCCGTATGAGGGGCATTATTTGCATCACTCGGTAGTTACATCAACAGTTACTGAAGCTGTTCCCTATTTCAAAGGCGATCTGCTTATACCAGTTAACCAGGATGGAAACCGGTATATCATTGAAACGCTGGAACCAACGGCCCCCGACTCGTGGTTTGCCTGGGGTTTCTTTGATGCCATACTTCAACAGAAAGAATGGTTTTCGTCGTATGTTTTTGATGAACTCGCCTTTGAATTACTGGAAAAAAATCCTGAACTAAAAGTACAGTTTCATGAACGCCGTAACAGTGACCCCGCCTTTCGGGAATCGGCGTTCGAACAGCTTTATTTTATTTATAAGAATTCAGATTGGTTCGAACCTTTCCGCCGGTATCCGGTAGGAAGAATTGAACCAAAGTAGCCTGATTTCGGGTGAGTTTGAATTGTTCGCTGCCGGTTTCGAATAAAGAGGAATTATAAACACTTAATACACAACAGGGTAGCATTTATTGTATAGGCCTTATTGCTTTTAAATCAATTAATTCGCACCTTTGCGCCCCCAATTATTGGAGATTTTGGGGGAATAAAAAATTTATAACAACTAAAACAAACCAAAAAAATGCCAGCAAAAATCAGGTTACAAAGGTTTGGTAAGAAAGGTTATGCCTATTACCACATTGTGGTGGCGGATGTACGTGCTCCAAGGGATGGTAAATTCATTGAGAAGATCGGATCTTATAATCCGAACACGAACCCCGCTACTATTGAAATTGACAGGGAAAGAGCCGTTGAATGGCTCCGTAACGGTGCACAGCCTACCGATACTACCCGGGCCATACTCTCATACAAGGGAGTGCTTTACAAACATCACTTACAGCAGGGCGTCTCCAAGGGTGCTATCACCCAGGAAGCTGCCGATGCCAAATTTGCCGCATGGGAAGCCGAAAAGCAGACCATCATCGGCTCAAAAGTAAGCGGTCTGGCCGATTCACAACGTGAAGAAGCTAAAAAGCGCATGGCTGCCGAAGCCAAAGTGCGTGAAGCCAAAGCTGAAGCTGCCAGGGCCAAAATGGAAGCTGCTACGGCCGAAGAAGCTGCTGAAGCCGCTCCTGAAACGGAAGCTCCTGCTGCAGAAGAACCGGGTGAAGCTCCTGCCGCAGAGTAATTGCAGCTATGGACAGGGATTCCTTTTTCCTGGTTGGAGTGATTACCCGCACCCATGGTGTAAAAGGAAATTTGATGGTACAGCTTCAGGCTGATCATCCCGAACATTACAAAAAATTAAAGGCTGTTTTCCTGGAGGAAAACGGCCTTTTTGTTTCAAAAGCAGTAAAGGTAAACAGTATTAGCGGCCAGGTGCTCAACATCCATTTTGAAGGTGTTGATGACATGACCGGAGCCGAAAAGTACACCGGAAGAGAGCTTTATCTCCCTCTCGAAATGCTCCCCGAACTGGAACCGCATCAGATTTATTTTCATGAGGCCATTGGAATGAGGGTGATTGACTCACGTGAAGGAGAGCTCGGAATCCTTGAAAAAGTGTATGACCTGCCCAGGCAACCGGTAGCGGCTATCGCGTTTAACAATAAAGAACTGCTCTTCCCTTTTGTAAGCGAGTTTATTGATAAGGTCGACAGGCAGAATAAAATTCTGTATATCACACTTCCCGAAGGACTCACCGATATTTACAGATAGGCTGAATACCGCGTATTTGTTGGTTTTTATTTTACATTTGTTGAAATAAAATTCCGGCAAATGAACCCTTTTTATGACGTCCAATGATTTTCGTTTCAAACAATTTGTAGTTAAGCAGGACAAATGTGCCATGAAAGTTGGCACGGATGGCGTTTTACTCGGCGCCTGGATACAGGCAGGACCATCGAAGACCGTTTTGGACATTGGAGCCGGAACCGGCCTCATAGCACTAATGATAGCTCAAAAAAGCAATGCCAGGATTGATGCCATCGACATAGATGAAAATGCTACGTTGCAGGCCGACGAAAATTTCAGGCTTTCACCCTGGTCGCAACGGCTAAACGCTATTCACGAATCTGTACAATCCTATACATCACATACGGCCAACCGTTATGATTTGATCGTTAGTAACCCGCCCTATTTTATGGGAGCCCACCCTGCCCCTTCCGAAGCCCGCAATATTGCACGGCACATGGATCAGTCGCTCAGCATCGAGGAACTGACCTACTGTGTAATCAGGCTGCTGAATCCCGACGGACGTTTCTGTGTAATCCTGCCGCATATGGAAGGACTGCGCTTCATGGATTACGCTAAATCGCAGGGGATGTATGTCCGCCATCTCACGAAAGTGAAAACCAAAGCATTGAAACAGGAAAAAAGATTGATGATGGAACTTCGTTTGGAGGCCGGCGAAACCATCGAAGATGAGCTCATTATCCAGGAAGAAGACCTTTCATTCACTACTGCGTACAAGGAACTCACCAAAGATTACTACCTCGGATTACCCAATAAAAGAAATGAATAGCAGAAATGTTATTGCGACTGCTCCCTGAAAGTTATCCCAAGCTGGTCCAGCTCACCTAGCACGGGCTTGTAAATATCGGCTGATACAGGTATATGAACCCCGGAAAGCCTAAGCTTGTTCTCAATTAATAATCGTGTCACAATAGCCAGAGGCAATCCTACCGTTTTCGACATGGCTGTTTGCCCCCCGCTTTCACCTTTGACTACCAGTGACGAAATGATTTTTTTTCGCGCCCCCTGTAAAATGTACTCCACCTGGTGCTGCATCACTACCATATCCTTATCACCGGGAAGCAATTTCCATTTTTGCTCCAGCAGATTCTGAAGAATCATAGCGGGTGAAGCTTCTTTAAGATTTATTTTTTTATCCTCAAAAATACCTGTCCAGGCCACGCGGGTCATAGCCTCCCCTTCAACAGGCAGCTGGCACAATGAAGCTACCGCCTCAACCAGTGATTCCTTACGCATGGCCGAAGGCAGCAACGATTCTACAAGTTGTGCGTAAGTGAGCGAATCAGGCTTTTCAATCAGGTAACTGTCGTCGGTAAGACCAAGACGCACAAAAATGTCCCACGCTCTGCAAAATCCGGTCTGCCGCAATGTTCCCCGCAACAGCGTTGGTATGGTGTCAATTTGATAAAGCTGCCGGTACGAAAGTGAATCGCGGTTCGCATAACCATCAAACGCACCCAACCCGTCTATATGCACCGTTTCAATGTCCGTAAACAACCGCGAATAGGGAATGTACTTGTATTTTCCGTCAAGGATGTAGCGGGCCGTACCTTGTCCTGAGAGAATTACATTTCGCGGATTCCATGAAAACTTGTACCCCCAGGGGTTATCATTCGATTCGGGTGCCACCAGTCCGCCGGTATACGACTTAAACGAAGCCAGTTCCCCCCCTTCATTTTTTATCCGGTGAAACAACTCCATGGCCGACATATGATCGATGCCGGGATCGAGACCACATTCATTGAGAAGTAAAACACCTTTGCGCGATGCCTCCTGGTGCAGATTCTTCATCTCCGGAGACAGATATGACGCCGATATAAAATGAACCCCCATGTTCACGCATGCTTCGGCAAGCAATTGGTGGAGATGTGGCGGAAGCAAAGAAATCACAACATTGGCCGACGACACTACCTGGTTTCGCTGTGCGATGTTTTGGACATCAAAAGCCAGGTGCTTGGCAGCGGGGTGATTCCCTGTTTTTTCAGCAGCCAGCTCCTCCGACACATCGGCTACAGTAACCTGTAAACCACCTTTTTGGGCATATTGGAGTAAATAGTTGATCAGCGAACCCGATGACCTGCCGGCACCGGCAATAAAAATATTCTTCATGAGTGAGGTTAAGAGGGCGAATTTACCATTTATAGCCCTTCCGGGGAAGAGAATTCAGGTTTTGGCCCACCGTTTTTCTAAAATATATAGTACAAAGTCATAAATTTGTAATTCAAAAAAATGGCACAGGAATTGAAACGGTGCTGTCAACCAAAAAAATATACAACCTATGAAACTTCTCCAGTTCTGTCTCCTTCTGGGTGCTATCCTGATGGTATCATCCGCCGACGCTCAAAAATCGAATGCTATTTTCTTTACTGAAAATGGCGAAAAATTCACGGTCATCCTCAATGGCCTTCGTCAAAACGAATCACCTGAAACCAATGTTAAGGTGGAAGGATTGAATGCCAATTATTACAAACTCAAAGTCATTTTCGACAATGCCGCGTTGGGTGAAAACAATTTCAACCTGAATATTGAACCGGGAACCGAAACCACTTATGTCATAAAGAAAAACAACAAGAACGCTTATGTGCTGCGCTTCATGAGTGCGGTACCAGTTGCGCAGGCACCTCCTACTCCTAAGTCGACCCCAACCGTAATTTATAATCCGAACGCTCCTGTTTACACGGGCAGCGAAACGGTTACTCAACAAACCACCACCACTACAACTACAGGAACCCCAACCGGTGCGGGTGTTTCGATGGGAATAAATGTAAATGATGGCGGGGGTAATTTTTCGATGAATGTATCCGGATTCGAAAATGCGGGCGGAACTACCTCTCAGCAAACAACGGTTACCACCACTACTACAACAACCTCGCAGGGAGCCGCAACTCCTCCGGTAGTTTACCTTCCGGGATATGAGGGAGATGTGGGATGCCAGGTTCCTATTTCGAAAAGTGAGTTTGAATCGATGAAACGCTCTATTGGCTCAAAGACTTTTGAAGAGAGCAAACTAACCCTGGCAAAGCAGGTTATTAACAGCAATTGCCTTTTTGCACAACAGGTTAAAGAGATCATGATGTTGTTCACCTACGAGGACAGTAAACTGGATTATGCCAAGCATGCCTACAGCAGGACTTACGACATTGGAAACTATTACAAGGTAAACGATGCGTTTACTTTTGAATCGTCGATTGAGGAGTTAAATGATTTTATTAATTCAGGTCGCTGATTCATAATTCCAGATATAATTCAAAAAGCGAAGCCTTAACACGCGACTTCGCTTTTTTTATTTTACATCCTTATAAAAAGCAGTATGAATCTGATTCGAATCGGGGCATTTTCAGGTGCCATAGCAGTGCTGTTAGGTGCCTTTGGTGCACATACTCTTAAAAATATACTCGAACCCTTACAACTCCAGTCATTTGAAACGGGTGTCAGGTATCAGTTTTACCATACCTTGGCCATAATTTTTTGCGGTATCCTGTACATTAAAAGACCTGCCCGCATAATGAGATTGGCCGCAGGATCATTTCTGGCTGGCATCGTGTTGTTTTCTGGATCTATTTATATGCTTTCGACCCGGCAAATCACAGGATTCGAACAGGTTATGTGGCTCGGGCCGGTCACACCCATCGGTGGACTAATGTTTATTGCAGGTTGGGTCATGCTGGCAATTGGCTCGGGCCGCTCAAAAATGTAACATTTCGGTGCGGATTTTGCTGTAGAAAATAATTCATCCCGGACCACGCCGGTGGCAAAACAGGCTCCAAAACGATTTCACTACCTTTATCCTGTCGCAATTTGATATGAACCTTAAAAACCAATCCATGAAAATTACTTTGCTTACCATCATTACCGCCTTTATGTTGTCGGCAGGATGCGGTACATCCAAACAAACTTCACAGGATGATAACGGGAATCATCAAAACCACGAAGCCGCTGAAAACGAAGCCTCGGGCAATAACCAGTCAACGCAAGGTACAACCACCGGTTCGGCCGGAACCATTCAACAAAACGATCCTATGAACCAGCCAAAGCAGGAAGCGGTCAAATACCGGTTAATACTCTCATTTATTTCCATTGGTGAAGGTACCGACCCACAGGCTCGTGAAATTATGGACCGTGTACTGGCGGCCTGGGAAACTAAAACCGGTAAAAAAATTGCGGTTGAAAATTACCCCTGGGGGCGCGAAGGAGAGGTTGATTTCTGCTTCCATCTCAATGAATTATCGCCCCAGGACCAGGCGGCGCTGGCGCGTGAAATGAGAGTAGCTTTTAAGGATCATCAATTGGTTCAAATATCTGAATTTCAGGCCTCTCCTCATAAAAGGTAAGCAATTGGGCATCGACTGATTTTTTCTCTAACTTTGCAGTTCCTAAAAAATGGTAATAGCATGAATGAATTTGGAATAAAATCGCAGGATGCAAGTGTTGCCGACCTGGGATTAAAACATGTATCAGCCGCTTATTGGAATCTTACGCCGGCTGAGCTCGTTGAAGAAACCATCATACGGGGCGAAGGAGAGCTTACCGATACCGGCGCATTAGCGGTTGACACAGGCGAGTTTACCGGCCGTTCACCAAAAGATAAATTTATTGTTTGCGACAACGAAACCGAAAACACTGTTTGGTGGGGTGATATAAATATTAAGTTCGACCCTGAAAAATTTGAAAAACTTTACAACCGGGTAACGGCCTATTTAACCGGCCGCGAAATTTATGTTCGCGACTGCTACGCTTGCGCGGATAAAAATTTTCGTTTAAATGTTCGGGTGGTAACCGAAACACCCTGGCAGAATTTGTTTGCCAACAATCTTTTTTTGAGACCGGGCCGGGAGGAGCTTCATGAATTTAAACCGGAGTGGACAATACTTTCAGCTCCCGGGTTCAAAGCGATTCCAGAAATAGACGGAACCAGGAAACATAATTTTGCAGTTATAAATTTCACAAAAAAAATCATACTCATTGGTGGTACGGGTTATACCGGCGAAATTAAAAAAGGTATTTTTTCGGTATTGAACTATGTGCTGCCTCAACACCGTAATGTATTGTCGATGCACTGTTCGGCCAATGAGGGCAAAAATGGTGACGTAGCTATATTCTTTGGTTTGTCGTGCACCGGTAAAACAACACTATCATCCGATCCGCAACGAGCCCATAACGGGTACGATGAACATGGAACGTCGGATAACTCCGTTTTCAATTTTGAGGGTGGGTGCTATGCCAAATGTGTGAATTTAAGTGCTGAAAAAGAACCACAGATTTTCAACGCCATCCGGTTTGGATCGTTGCTTGAAAATACCGACTTTTTTGAAGGTACAACTACGGTCGACTTCGACAGCATCAGTAAAACGGAAAATACGCGTGTCGCTTATCCGGTCGATTTTATCAATAATGCCAAGCCTGTTTCAGTAGGTCAGTCGCCGGGAAACATCTTCTTTCTTACTGCAGATGCCTTCGGGGTACTTCCCCCTATTTCGAGATTGACTCCCGAACAGGCCATGTATCATTTTATATCAGGATATACGGCAAAAGTTGCCGGAACCGAAGTGGGAATTACCGAACCAACTACCACTTTTTCGGCATGCTTTGGCAAGGCCTTTCTTCCTTTACACCCTGCCCGTTATGCCGAATTGCTTGGAAAAAAACTTAACGAAGGTTCGGTACGTGTATGGCTTGTGAATACCGGATGGTCGGGCGGAGCGTATGGTACCGGTTCACGAATAAAACTTAATTATACCCGTGCATTAATCACGGCAGCACTTAACGGGGCATTGGATCAGGTTTCGTACGAAACGCTGCCGGTATTCGGATTAAGTTTTCCCAAAACTTGTCCGGGCATTCCAGATGAAATACTGAATCCCCGCGAAACATGGTCTGACAAAGCGGCATATGATGCAAAGGCAAATGACCTTGCGGCTGCGTTTGTAAAAAATTTCATGCAATATGCTCCCGGTACTCCTGCCGAAATTATCGGCGCAGGCCCGAAAGTTGAAATTATGGCTTAAGCCGATAAAATTAAACAAGTCAGAAACCTTTGAACGAAAGTTTGAAGGTTTTTTTTTGCTGCATACAGCAAACCGCGTTGTGTTGACTTGTAAAAAATGTTTGAAATGGGTTGATAAAAAACTACCTGAATCATTCCAGTTTAAATGTTACATGATGAATATTAAATTTTAAATGGAAATTATTATTGCTCATTATTCAGCACTGATGAAATATTTCAATTTTGTCAGCGTCTGCGTACGGCTAAAAATCGGAGCGTTTATTACCTGCTCACCCGCTGTAATCCTTCGGAGGCGGGAGGGTAATTGGGCCGG
Source organism: uncultured Flavobacteriaceae bacterium (assembly GCA_964587075.1). GTDB lineage: Bacteria > Bacteroidota > Bacteroidia > AKYH767-A > OLB10 > CAZPKJ01. The sequence goes on from CAZPKJ010000122.1 coordinate 8,471, forward strand.
ATGGAAAGTGCGGATTGGAAATCGGCAGCGGCGGGAACAAGATTGCCTAAAAATTCATAACATAATCCGCGGTTGTAATAAGCTTCGGCATAAGTGGGATCTGATTCTATGGCACGACTGTAATGAGCAATTGCTTCCTGATAAACTTTCAGGTAGATATGATGAATGTAACCCAGGTTGAAATGCGCATTTTTATAACCAGGGTTTATCTGCAAAATAGTAGTATAATCCTGAATGGCTTTATCGAGTTCGCCATGATCCTGAAACCAGAGTCCGCGGCCATAAAGAGCTTCTTCGCTTTTGGGGCGGATCCGTATGGCATTGTTAAAATAACCCAGTGAAACGGGGTCGTTGCGTAATTGGAAAATGATTCCAAGTTGCATATAGGCCTCATAATAATCGGGGTTGGCCTCAATAGCCGAACGGAAATCGCCAATGGCACGGGTAGTATCGCCGTTTTCTTTAAAATTTATTCCCCGCATCAGCCATGCAGTGGTATTTGAACGGTCGTCGGCCAGAACCTGCGACAACAATTCAACCGACTGTTTGTGCTGCCGGAGTATCAGATATAACTCAGCTAGCCGCATACGGGCTTCCTTGTTTTCATTGTCGAGCGACAGGGCTTTTTCAAGATAATTTCTCGAATCGTAGGTTCTGTTGGCGGCAAAGGCCAGGTCGGCCAGGGTGAGAAAATAATCTGCTTTGGTTGAATCGAATGAAATGGCCACTGACATATCCTTAAGGGCGTCCTGGTACCGTTTCATTTCAATATAAACCAGGGCCCTCTGATGTAACAGGCCGGCATCCTGAGGTTTTATAAGGAGCAAGGAATCGACCGATGCAAGGCGCTGGTTAACATCGGAAACAGTTACAGCAGTAACGGCTGGTGTGCTATCGGGTTGTTCTTTTTTTCCTTTGCAGGAGGTGGCATGAACCAAAACAGACAACAGGACACAG
>CAZPKJ010000123.1:0-9222 GCA_964587075.1 uncultured Flavobacteriaceae bacterium
TTCGGACCAGCTTTTATGGATAGTAGCCGAGATTGCCGATCTGAATGTTCGCAAAGGACATTGTTACTTATCACTTGTTGAAAAAATGCCGGGCTCGGCCGCTCCCGTTTGTGAATTAAAGGGTATTGTTTGGGCTAATAAATTTGAACGCATCAGCAAACATTTTACAGCCTCTACCGGTATGCAGCTTGCTGCCAACACCAGTATCTTGTTCCAGGCTATGGTCAGGTACGATATTAAATGGGGATTAAGTCTGGTGGTGGAAGATATTGAACCTAAATATACCATTGGCTTATTACAGCAGGAAAGGACCATTACCATTTCGAAATTAAAGCAGGAGGGGATTTATGGTAACAACAAGAAACTTGAATTTCCCCTGGTGCCGCTTCGCATAGCCGCTATTTCTGCTAAAGATTCAAGAGGCTACGAAGATTTTGTAAATAAACTTCAAACCAACCCTTTTGGGTATCAGTTTCATGTTTCGCTTTTCCCGTCACTGTTACAGGGCGAACAGGCGGCGGGTCAGATGGTAAAGCAATTGATAGAGATTTTTAATCAGTCGGGAGAATTTGATGTGGTAGCAATTGTGAGAGGTGGAGGGGGAACCATCGACCTGAATTGTTTTAACGATTATAAACTAGCAAGGGCTGTTGCCCGGTTTCCTTTGCCTGTATTAACCGGCATTGGTCATACTACAAACATTAGCGTGGTAGATGAAGTCGCTTTCGCTGACAGGATCACCCCGACCGACGCGGCTGATTTGCTGATCATGAAAACGGCAGAGTTTGAAAATATGTTGCTTGCTATCGGTGAACAAATTCATGATGCCTATCTGGATACTCAAACAGCTGAACAAAACCGGCTATCCCGAACCGGGCAGTTACTAAAAATATACAGCCGCCAGTTGTTACAGAGTCACGAAACAAAAATCAGCAGTATTTCAACCGCGTTTAGTAATTCGGTAAAAGCTATTTTAAGAGAATTTGAAATATACCTGAAGGAATCAGGCAAAAACATGGGACACCTGATTCGCCAGCGTATGTCGGATGAGCGAAATACCTTGAACAATGCTCATCAATCGGTTAAAAGTTTACCATTTCAGGTTTTATCGGCTGCAACGATAAACCTTGATAGTTTCAATAAGTCGGTGCAGTATTTGAATCCTGTTAATGTATTAAAACGGGGATATTCAATAACTAAAATTAATGGAAAGGCTATAAAACGCGCCGCAATTTTAAAGCCAGGTAATATTATTAATACCACATTTTATGAAGGAACGATCGAAAGCGAAGTCAAAGAATGAAACTGAATCCATCTCTTACCAGGACGCCATAGGAGAATTGGAGGAAATTTTGTCGGAAATTGAATCGGGTGATACCGATGTTGATTCTTTATCGGAAAAAGTTAAGAGGGCTTTGTATCTGATAGAGTATTGCCGAAACCGCCTTCGCAGTACCGATGCGGAAGTACGTAAAATGTTATCGGGATTCGAAAAGCCGGCTTCTGACCAATAAAAAACCCGGGCTATAAACCCGGGTCATATCTTAATTTTCAACCATTAATAGATCACTATTTTTTGTGGCGTTGTTTCGGCACCATTGGACCCAAGCACCCTGAAGAGATAAACACCCGGTTTTAATTCAGATACATCTAAACCCGTAAAGCTGCCTGCGATTTTTTGGTTCTTTACTTTTCGTCCGTTTATATCGGTTATTATTCCAACCGGGTTATGTTGTAACATTTCGTCATTGGTGACAATAGTTGTAAAGTCATGCGCCGGATTGGGTACTACCGAAGCGATGAAAGGATTGCCAGCAGTTTCCTGTATGCCGGTAATATCAAAAAAAGTTGTTTTCCAAACACCATCATAAAAGGTTCCTATATAAACTTCATTATCGGATGCAACGGAACTTGAAATAAAGCTACCCGAAGGGGCAGGCGTAGGGAACGCATAAGTGAGTCCCTGATCAACCGAAAGGTAAACTGTTCCGGGTCCCGAGGCTATCACATAGGGTCCCGAAACACTCAGGTATTCGAAATAGTCGCTGGCTACCGGTGTCCAGCTGAGCCCCTGATTGGTTGAACGGTAAGTACCTCCAATGCCTCCGGTGGCTGCTATCACTACGTTTCCTGTTACCGTTATATCATTGATAAGTTCTCCAACGGCACCTGTTTGAGCCCAGGTAAAGCCAGCATCGGTTGAGAGAAACAATCCGTTATCGTAAGTTCCCGCAATGATGTTATTTCCGATCACAGCAACACAAGAAGCCAGAGATGGAGCAATGCCGGTTGATTGTGTAGACCAGGACACTCCGAAGTCCCCCGAACGAAGAATGCCATTCTGAAGGGCACCGGCCAGCACCAGAGAGTCGGAGACGGTCATTTTGGCGGCAAAGGAAATAACCGGTCCTCCGGGAGAATTATTATTAAGTATCTCCCATGTTTGTCCGGCATCGCTGCTTTTGTGAATGCCAAATTCACTGGTTGAATAAATGTCATTTCCTTCCGATATCATGTGGTTGCTGTTCAACAGGCCAAGACCGTTGTAGTTCCATGATGTACCATCGTAATGAGAAATCCCGTGTATGGATGCTCCGGCGAAAACAGTGTCGTTGTTTAAGAGGGTTAAGGCACGAATTGAAACCGGAATGATACCGGTATTGGATTCGCTCCATGTTAATCCGAAATCATTCGAAATAAATACTCCCCGGTTACTGCCTGCAACCAGCGAACTATTGTGTTTGCATATGCTGAAATTATAGTCAATATCCTGTACAAAGTTTACAGGGAGCCAGTTTGGAAGAAATACATTAGATGTGATCAACTCGCCTCCGGTGGCTGCATAAACCTTGTTACCATCCACCAGAAAATCGGTAATATCTCCGTAAGGAATTACCGGCTCAAAAGGAGCCCAGGTAGCACCATTGTCATCCGAGCGAAATACACCCGATCCATAGGCAAAAACATAAGGAGCTTTATTATAAACTTTGTTGATATATTCACCCGGTAATCCGGAAAAAGTGAATGAGGTGCCGCTGTTGGTGGATTTGAATACTCCGTCGTCGGTCCCGACAAAAACCGTTGAACCCTCGGCCGAAATGCAACTGATTTCGGAGGTAGTTAATCCAGCAGTAATATTGTTCCAGGAAACACCCCCATCAATGGTTGTGTATAAATAATCACCATACGTAGGAAGATATACCTTACCCTGCTCAACAATAATATCCGAAGCAAAAACAAATCCGGGAGGCGGGGTGATTTCAAGCCATGTGGCGCCATTATCGGTTGAAATGTAATTTTCAGGCTGGGCATACATCACAATGGTATCACCCGAGGCCGACATACGTTCAATAACATTGGTGAGATAAAGCTCCGGTACTTTCGTCCATGAAGTACCATTATTGTCCGATTTCAGTACACCCGCAGATGTCATGGCAAATAATTTGGAATTATTTCCACGAACCCAGTATACAGGTTCCCCATAAAGCCCCTGAATCTGCTGCCACTGACCAAATGAAATACCGGATATACCTGTAAATGTCAGCACAAGTATTACCATTTTAAAAAGAGATATGGATGTTTTCATAGGATTAGAATTTGTACATGACAAAAGTAATGAAATAATGAGTATTTGAGAATAAGAAGTAGCGTATAAGTGTCAGGATATCTTAAAAGTATGCCTGAGAAAAGTAATGGTTAAGTTATCGGAGGGGTCCTTTACCGGTTATGGCCAATCATCACCTTGGTGGTGTTGCTGCTGCGGGTACCGGTTACGTTAACAAAGTAAATCCCTGAAGCAAGGGTGCCTGATGGAAGCGATATAATATTGAGTCCTTTTTCAAGGAATTTTGCTTTTGTAGAAATCAATTTGCCATCTACGCCAAGTAATGTTACCCTGAAATTATCGGAATCAGGATTTTTAATAATAACCGCTAATTCTTCAGGATTCGAGTGAACGACGGTAATCTCCAGATCATTTACCATCCTGCAAGGAGCTGCACTCACGGGACCATATACAACTTCACGGCCATCAAAATCGGTTTGCTTCAGCTTGTAATAAGTAATAGCGTGGTTAACTTCGGTATCGGTAAAACTGTATCTGGTAATTCCGGAAGTGGTTCCGGCACCCTGTAGTTGTGTCACAGGTTCAAAATGGAAACCATCCCGGCTTTTGAGTACGGTAAAATAGTCGTTATTGGTTTCACTTCCTGTTGACCAGTTTAATTGTGTTTTGCCCAATGCACAAGTAGCGGTGAAGTCGAGCAGTTCAACCGGTAGCGGAGTAGCCATCCCCGCAAGGGTCCACCAGTTGGCCGGATAATAATCGGCGCCTGCTACATAAGTTCCATTGGTAATGGTAGACTGGGTTCCCTGCCATGGGAATTGCCAGGCTGTTGGAGCATTCAGGATCCAGCATTGTGCCCGCGGATTAACGATAGTTCCTAATTCTGCCGGCGTACATACAAATCTTAAATTAGCGTCCGTGGATGTTCCGGTAGAACGGATGTACCAGAACCTGTCAACCGTATTGGCTGAATTATCGGAACCGGTTAACCCGTTTACATGAGTGACCGGCGGGGGCAACGGCAGATTATTGGCTGCAGGTGTGTGATAAGTAGAAACAAATAAGGTATCGGCATTTCCTGAAACCAGGTCAAAAGTAAACGGTATGTAATTGGTTGCATCGTAACCGAACGGAATTATCCTGGCACCGGTTCTTGAATTCACCCTCCATATCACACTGGCAGATGAATCATATACCTCGCTCCGGATATAACCGTTGATCCGTGTTATTGCGGTAAGAGAATCCCTTTCAATGATGATGCTGCGTCCACCGGAAGCAGGGTTGCGATCATTATCCAGATTTAGTTCACCATTAACAAGGGTGAGTTTGTTTTTTACATGTACCGACCGCCCGCTTGGGATATTGGTAGGGAATGCATACTTAACATTGGGAGTACCAGTGTTATTAATTTCAAGATTATAATATTTGTGCGGAGAGAATAAAGCATTACCAACTCCAATTCCGGTAACAACTTGTATTTCGGTTCCATAATATTCAACAACGCTGTTGGTAAGGATAAAATAATCCATATCTCCTAAAGAGTTGATGGCGGCATTAACAGTTCCGTCATAAAAGCCCTGTGGACGCGATGTCCTTAACCGTCCGAATAATTTGAAACCGGAATTTGGCTGAAGGTTATTGGAAAATACCTGGTTCGACTGTAAGTCGAGAACACCACCGGCATTGATGAGCAGCATGTTGGTGGTAATGTTATTCAACGAAGCTATCTGGAGATTTCCGCTTACAACCAACAAGGTACAACCCGAAAGAATATGTTGTTCAATTTGCTGAATAGAATGTGTTGCAGAACTTCTGGTGAAGTTTGATGTTCCGGCGCGTCCGTAACGGATGATACCTGCAATCAGGTTTGTTCCGGGACTTGCCATAGTCATGGAACCGGTTCCGCCGTATGTAATATTAGGACTGTTAATATTTAAAAATACCTGGGTACTTGTTAAATGATTATCAAAGTTGATTATACCGGCTGTGTGGCTGAAGTCACCCACCAGGTTGTTATCGCTGTTAATGGTTAATTCAATGGGAGAATAAGAAAATTCAACGGAATTCTTATGAAGGAACATGGTTCCCCCGGTTTGTGTATATCCACCAAGTACATTCACAGTGGCGGGAGTATTACCTCCCTGTATAATCAGTTCCCCATTGGAAACGCTCATATTACCGTTCACGGTAGCAACCAGTGAATCGTTATGAGCCGAAAGATGAAGTGATCCGCCGAAAACAGCCAGGTCGCCGCCGATGGTTAATATCACCGGATGCGGATTCGGTAAGCCTGAATTTGGAAAAGAGTTAAAACTGTTTTTTCCTCCCGAACTGTTTAAGCTACCGGTAATATTAATAGTTTCTCTGCCGTTTGCTAAACTTGAAATGAATGAACCGTTGGCCCCTGTTAAATTGAAGTTACCGGCTACGGTTACATTCAACCGGAGGTTACTTACTATAGCACCAACCGATGTATAACCGATAAAAGTAAATGTGTCGGTAGCTGCGGCAGTAAATGTAATCTGCAATAAACCGTTAATGGCAAAATTTGCCGTTCCGGCAGCGGTATGGGCTGAGTAGTAGCCGCTGAAATTACCGCCGCTATATAGCAGGTTTCCAACAGTAAAAGTTATGTTGCCCGTGTTGTCACTTACACGGTTATCAATTCCTCTGAAAAAACCTCCGCTGAAATTAAAGTTGGTTCCAACAAAAAAAGTAAGGCTACCGGTTTTAATGTGAGGTTTCGAGTTGTAAATTCCTGATAACCGGCCATTCGACATGGTAAATATTCCGGTTACGTTAAAGTTCATGTTGGCCACATTACTGAATACGCCTGTGAATCCAATACCCTGACCGGTTCCTGTGCTCGACTGCGTGTAGTTACCCATGCAGCGGAAAAATGTATTACCCGAGCCATAGTTGATCCTGAAATAATCGGTAACTGTAGAGGAGTTCATCAAAAAATTACCACCAATATATACAGAGTCAATGGAAGTGTTGAGCGTATCAATTTGTCCGATAAATTTTCCGGCAGATAAGGTACAGTTGTTCGCTACATGTACCGTTAACGCACCATTGGACCTTGCCGCTGTAAAGTTAGAATTGACGCCATTAATGATGAAATCGTGGCCAACCCGTAACCGAAGTTTTTGCGTGGTATTGCTGGCGTCAAGAATTACTGTATTACTTGCTCCATCAACAATCAGGTCGTTGTTGATTAGAATGTTTGGGACCCCTGTGGCTTGCGGAACAAGTCCGTTACCGCCCATTAAAATATTGTCGCCACCCGCCGAAATGGTAAAGTTATTGGTGGTAAAATTTAAATTTCCCAGGTTTCCATCAACAAAACGGATCTTAACAGGATTACCGCTAAAATTGGTATTTCCGCTTACAGTCAGATTTAATGGTGCCGAGGCCTGGCTGACAAACTGTACAGAGCCCCCGGTGATATTCAGGTTGCCACTTATTTGAACCGTTAAGGTGCCACCCGGATTTACACCTGTTCCAACGATTCCGTAAAAATTATGACCAAGAGTAACATTGCCATTCGCTGTCCACTGTGTCAGCTGAAAAATATTATCCATGATAATAGTTGGATTGGCAGAAGTACTGATATCGGTAAAGTTATTGGTCAGGAGTACAAACGGCCTTGGTGTTCCGGATAAAAATATGATACTTCCGGTTCCGTTGATGATCACGTCGTTGAACTGCATGAAGGTTGACATGGCATTTCCGTCATCCATCCGCACGATTCCGGAGGATACGGTCAATGTTCCTAATATTCGCGGAAAGCCACCTGACATAAATTCATCGTCCTGTTCCCAGGGAACAATATCAGGAATGTTTAAAGTAACATTTCCAAAATTGCCGGTTACCCTGGTTGCTGAACCGAGTGCAATATTGGTATCAAACCACTTTTGAATGGTCAGATTGCTGTTGGCCGCGAAGGATTCAGTTCCTTTTACAAAAATGCTTTCATCCAGAAGTGTAACGTTTCTCGGGTTATGGATATAGGTAGCGTTGGCTGCCAGTACAAAGGCTTTATTTGTCGATGATACCTGAGCTATACCCCCGTTATTGGTCAAAGTACCCCCGGTATTAACGGTTATAGTACCATTCAGGGTAAGGGTACTGGTTGCCGAGTTTTGAATTAATAGTGATTTGTTCGAATTAATTACCAGGTTAGCAATGGTAGCAGTGTTAACATTTACCTGCACTGGCCCGTCAATAGTTACGTTTTGGCCTGCACCAGGAACAACCCCGCCAACCCAGGTTGTAGTGCTGCTCCACAATCCACCGGTTGTGGTACTGGTAATTTGAGCGAATGTGTTGAATGAAATACCTGCAATTAACAGAAAAAGGCAAAGCATACCCCTTACGGAATAGCTTCTTCCGACAAAAGAAAATACATACTGACGTCGGTTTTTCGCCATCTATTGAAATTTAATACGCTAAGATAAGGCATTCATACATGAAATCCGAATGTTTTGTTACTTTTTTACAAACACAAACACCCCTGCGATTTTAATGGTGCAGGAGTGTTTGAGTTTGGGTTTTGAACGTTAATTGTTACTCAACAGCAACCTTAGTTACTGAAATTGAGCCACTTGCGTCTTTAATATAGAGCATATACATACCTTTGTTGACAAATCCAAGGTCCATTTCGGTCCTGTTCATGCCTGAAACCGCGGTAACAGGATTTTCCATTACCACTCTTCCCGAGATATCAGTTACTGTTAACTGGTATTTTCCACCTGAGTAACTGGTGAATTCTACAGTGACTATACCGGTTGTAGGATTTGGATACACCCTGGTATCAGTGGCACCGCTTTCGCTGATACGGCAGTTGGTCGACAGGAAGTAAGGTGCCGAAGTTCCACAGGTATTGTTTGCCGTAACGGTCATAGAACTGCTACCTGGTCCCCATTCAACATATTGCTGTGAACAGGTTGGTGGGTTTGTACAAGCGTTATATACAGCACCACTGATGCTCCAGTTGTAAGAACTGGCACCTGTTGAACTTGCGAAATAGAGCTCTGTAGTTCCGGCACAAATAGTTGCCGGAGTAATAACCGGTGCTGACGGGGCTCCATTCACCGATATAGTGGATGACGTACTTCCGCAGTCATAATAAGCTATCACTTCTATGGTTCCACTGGTAAATCCTGCACCGAAGTTCAGGTTTACCGAGTTTAGGTTACCTGCACCTGAGATAGTTACTCCTGCCGGAACAACCCAGCTGTATGAGTTAGCATCACTGGTAGCGAGGGAATAGTTTACGTTCGAAGCACCACAGATACCTTGAACAGGTCCTGTAATTGGACCCGGTACTCCGGGAGCACCTGAAGTAATGGCTTTACAGGATGGCGCACTGATTCCGCAAGCACTGTTGGCAGTAACACAGATATTGCCGCTAAATGCATTGGCGGGAAACTGGATGGATGCACTCTGTCCGATTCCGATAGGCGTAATAACTGCACCAGCAATGGAAGAGCTCCAGTTATAGGATGTCGCTCCGGCTACTGCTGCAATGCTGTATGTTTGGGTGCTGCCCTCACATGGCATCGACAATCCGGTAATAGCTCCCGGTACCGGTGCATTGGTAGAAATCACAATACAAATAGGTGCACCCGCGAGTCCGAAGTTTGAAACTCCGT
>CAZPKJ010000124.1:0-9207 GCA_964587075.1 uncultured Flavobacteriaceae bacterium
GGGAGGCAATGAAATGAATTACTTCCCTACTAAAAAATTCAGTATCCCGGTTGATTCGGCAACTGTAATAAACAATGGTACTGTATCACCTGAACTGGCCGGCCGCATTGTAAAAAATGTAGAATTCGAAGTAAACAGGAACTACCTGATGAAAGCCGACCTGATGATTCTCGATATCCTGGCAAACAACAACTGGAAACGCCCGGTATATTTTGCCATCACGGTTGGTGGCGACAGTTACCTGAACCTTGAAGAATATTTTCAGCTCGAAGGACTTGCCTACCGGCTGGTCCCTATAAAAACTCCAAAATCGAACGACGGACAAACGGGCCGGGTACACACTAAGAGTATGTACGATAAAATGGTCAACGTTTTCAAATGGGGTAATATGAACGACGAGCGTGTTTATCTCGATCAGAATAATTTGAACATGACCATGAACATGCGGAACAATTTCAGCCGCCTCGCCGAATCGCTACTCAACGAAGGAAAACGTGACTCCGCATTAACCGCACTGGACCGTTGCCTTGAAGTGATGCCCGACAAAACCGTTCCGTTTAATATTATGATGATACGGGTTGCCGAATTGTATTATGCCGCGTCTAAATTCAATCAAAACATGGCAGGCATCCAGGGCATACCGGTTGAAGCCGGAATGGAACTGGATGATGCCAAATCGAAGAAGGCACTTGATGCCGCGAACCAGATTGTAAACAGGCTTGCCGATATTTACGAAGATGACCTTGACTATTATTTTTCACTCAAAGGCACCAAATATTTTAAACTGGTTGAAAGGGAAATGGGACAGGGAATAGCCGTTATGCAGGAACTGAACCGAATGGCCCGGAATGCCGGTCAGTCGGAAATGGCAAAGGACCTGGAGGCACGGTTTAAAAAGATAGAACAAAATTACTACTCAAACTAAAGCAAAGGCTCCCGCAAAGGAGCCTTTTTAATAATGACATGTTTTATCCCGTAAGGCCACCATATTTAATTCGCCGGTACTACAGTAAATTTTTGTGGCGGATGAAAGGCAGTGCCCAAAATATTTATTTAACTTTCGACGACGGCCCCGTACCCGGTCCTACCGAATTTGTTCTGGATACACTTCGCGACTTTAACGCGAGGGCCACTTTTTTTTGCATTGGAAGCAACGTAGTAAACAACCCCGGTTTATATCAACGAATTTTAAGTGAGGGCCATGCCACCGGAAACCATACTTTCACACATCCGAACGGGTGGAAAAGCGACATAAATTACTATGTTGAAAATATTGAACAGGCAGCCATTCACATTCATTCCGATTTATTTCGTCCCCCTTACGGGAGAATAAAAAAAAAGCAGGCGGACCTGGTTTTACAAAAATACCAGGTAGTGATGTGGGATGTTTTGTCGTTCGACTATCTGACTTCCGTTTCACCACAACAGTGCTATTCCAATGTAATAAAATATACCCGTAACGGTTCAATTGTTGTATTCCACGACAGTGTAAAAGCATTTAGGAATGTGGAAAAAGTCCTGCCAAGATATTTGAAGTTTTTAATTGATCAGGGATATAAATTTGCCACCTTGTAGCGTGCAGGGTTCTCAGCGCACTGAACAACAAAAATACCAGTGGCCGTAACAACGGTATCCGTATTAAAATTCAAAATGTAAATTTACGGAACGTTGTATCCCTGCCTGTTAAAAACTCTATTCAGGGTTAATTGAAATATCAATAATAATCATTTATCGTTTATATCCGTGTTTTCCAAAAGCTGTGAATATGCCATCCGGGCAGCCGTTTTCGTAGCAGGGAGGTCGTTGCGTGGTAATCGCTGCAGCATTAGTGAAATTGCCGCCCAAACCGGTGCTCCTGTCGCCTTTACCGGTAAAATCCTTCAGATCCTAACGCGTGAGGGAATCATCACTTCTTTTAAAGGTCCCGGAGGTGGATTCGGGATCAGCAAAATGCAGATGAAAAGAGTCATGCTATCCGATATCATCGATGTGATTGACGGTGAATCAATTTATTCAGGATGTGTTCTCGGATTACGTCAATGCAGCGAAAAAAATCCGTGCCCCATGCACGAACAGTTTAAGAGTATCCGCAATGATCTCAAAAAAACCCTGAAAAAGACCTCTCTTTTCACCCTGGCCAGTGATTTCGACCAGGGAAACGGCGTATTGAAAACCTGAATTCAATATTTGTTAAATCATCCCATAATTAGCACATTTATAAAACATTAAGAGTATGTGTAACTAAAAACATGATTACAATCATTTTTAATAAAGGATAATATTATCTTTTATTTACAATAAAACATATTATTTTGCCACGCAGCATGGAAAAGGCCCCGGAACAATTCAGGAAAACTGTAATGATGATTTTGCTCGCAGGATTCGCAGGCTATACATTCTATTTGTATGCATTCCCTCCTGTTCAGGCAAAACTTAAACCGGATATTGACCACGGCAAAATGGTTTGGCAACTGTACAACTGCGGTTCATGTCATCAGTTCTACGGACTTGGAGGGTATCTGGGTCCCGATCTGACTAATGTTTATTCAAGACGAGGAGAACAATATATAAGAGCGATGATTCAGGCCGGCCCATTATCCATGCCTTCATTCCGTTTGAATGAAACCGAAATGAATAATTTGATGGCTTTCCTGAAAAACGTTGATCAAAGCGGGGTTTCTGATCCAAGGAGTTTTCAAATAAGATATGATGGCACTTTTGAGCAGAAATAAACATCTCATTCCATTGTGGATGCAAAACGCGGGCCTGGTGCTGCTGATTGCCGGTATCATTTTCGGGTTTCTGGGAACTCTCACTTATTCGGCTAAAAGCACATTTGCTGATGCGTTACCGTTTGAGCGACTCAGGCCACTTCATGTTTCACTGGTTGTTTTTTTCATTTTACTAACAGCTACAGGTACGGTGTTTCGTTTCCTGAAAATGCACAATGCCGCTCCTCTTCGGAAATTAAATATGCTAAGTTGGCTTGTTCTCCTGTTACTGGTTACCATTGCAGCAATTATAGCTTGTTATCTTAGCGGCACCTTCGGCGGACGTGAGTATTGGGAGTTTCCTCCGGTGCTGGGCATTCCACTTATGACAGTTTGGTTTGGACTGCTTTACGTATTTTTTAAAAATATTGCTGATCTGAAAAATCAACCGGTTTATGTGTGGATGTGGGTCACGGGATTTGCATTTCTTGCCTTCACATTCACTGAATCGTATTTATGGACCATTCCCTGGTTCAGAACAAACATAGTGAATGACATGACCGTTCAATGGAAGTCGTATGGTTCAATGGTTGGTTCATGGAATATGATGATTTACGGTTCCGGCATTTACCTGATGGACCAAATCAGCGGCAACACCAAACAGAGCAGTTCAAAACTTACATTCAGTTTGTATTTCCTGGGATTGTTCAACCTGATGTTTAACTGGGGACATCATCTGTACACATTACCCACACACTCCCTGGTACATCACATTGGATACGTTGTCAGCATGACTGAATTGCTTCTGTTGGGCAGAATAATCATGAAGTGGCGGGAATCGATCAAAGAAATTCAGGAGTATCGACACATCGGTGCTTACCGTTTTATGATTACCGCGAACCTGTGGATTTTCCTGAACCTTGGACTGGCAATTTTGATGTCGGTGCCAGCCATCAATGTTTTCACTCACGGAACTCATATAACCGTTGCCCACGCTATGGGTACAACCATTGGCATCAACACCATGATGCTGTTCGCATTTATTCAATATTTCATATCGGCGCGTGAAAAAAATATTAATGAAGACAAAGTTCTCTCCAAAACACACCTGATTGTTAACCTGTCACTCGCAGCATTCTGGGTATCTCTTCTGGGAGCCGGATTGGTGAGAAGCAACTGGCAGATGTCGGATGAACAAGTCTCTTTTGGAGATATGATGATGCAAAGCAAACCTTTTTTCATTGCCTTTAGTTTATCCGGAGCAATCCTGATGGTATCACTGGTCGTGATAGCTTTCCGGCTACTATCCAAAAACTATAAACAAAGTTTAACTGCTTCAAATATTAATTATCATGAAAATTCAGCCTCAGAACACCATCGGCACCATAGTGGCAGCCGATTACCGGACAGCATCGGTATTCAGTGAAAACCAGATCGACTTTTGCTGCAAAGGAGGAAAAACCATCGAAGAAGTTTGTTCCAACAAAAAAATCGACCCGGATGAATTAATCGACAAACTTCACAGGGTGATGATTTCCGGCAATGACAGTCAGCCCGACTTCGCTTCATGGCCTGCCGACCTCCTGGCAGATTATATCGAAAAAAAGCACCACCGGTATGTTGAGCAAACAATCCCGGTGCTGAAAGCCTATCTCGAAAAAATTGCCACCGTACACGGCACCAATCATCCCGAACTGATTGATATATCCGATGAGTTCAATAGCAGTGCCGGGGCCTTGGCCATGCATATGAAAAAAGAAGAGATGGTACTCTTTCCGCACATCAGAAATATGTTCCGTGCAACCCGGCTGCAACAAACCAAAACCCCTTCATCATCGGGTATCATAAAAGACCCGATTAAGGTGATGCATGAGGAGCATGACAGGGAAGGCGAACGATTCAGAAAAATTTCCTTTCTTTCGCAGAACTATACACCACCGCATGACGCATGTACCACTTATCGGGTCGCATTCAGGATGCTGGCCGATTTTGAAAAAGATCTGCATATGCACATTCATCTGGAAAACAACATTCTGTTTCCGATAGCGATGGCGATGGAAAAATCCGGACAACATGAACAAACCCATTAAGAGAAGCAGGGAATTACAACCCCTCAGCCGCGATCATCACCAGGGATTATTGCTCTGCTGGAAAATCCGTCAGGGTATCAATAAAAATGTTTCTGTAAACAGAATTCTGAAATATATCAATTGGTTTTATGGTGAACATCTGGCATCACACTTTCGTGAGGAAGAAGATCATTTATTTCCAATTTTGGGAAACGGGCATCCGTTGATTGAACGCGCTCTCGGTGAACACCGGGCCATTGAAAATTTCATAAAGCAACATGATGGTAACAGCGACTCACTATTATCATTTGCCGGTTTACTCGAGTCGCACATCCGGTTCGAAGAAAGAGTGCTGTTTCATGAAATTGAAATTAACGCGAAGGAAGGTGAACTGGAAAAGTTAAAGTTACACGACAGGGAAACGTCGTTTTGTGAAAACGAATCGGACAAATTCTGGCTCTGATTTTTCAGGCCAGGGCAAACTGTTCTTTTGCCATTTCACAAATGGCACTTCCTATAGCCAACGATGCCGTTGCCGCGGGTGACGGGGCATTCAGTACATGCAAGGCGTTACCATGATGCACAATCTTAAAGTCATCAATCATTTCACCATCCGGGTCGAGCGCCATAGCCCTCACACCTGCCCTGCCGGGTACCAGGTCATCCATTTCGAGCGAAGGAATAAGTTTGCGCAAACGGTTTAAGAACAATCGTTTTGAAAATGCCCTTTTGTATTCATCAAGTCCGAAGCGCCAGTGTTTGTAAAAAAGTTTCCATGTACCCGTGTAGGTAAGTGCTTCCAATGTGTCATTTAAATCGAAATCGGTTTTCCCATACCCCTCTCTTTTAAAAGTAAACACGGCGTTGGGTCCGCACTCAACGCCGCCATGAATCATCCTGGTAAAATGAACTCCTAAAAAAGGAAACTGCGGGTTTGGAACCGGGTAAATAAGGTTCTTTACCTTATGCTGACCCGTATCTGATAAATCGTAATAGTCACCCCTGAATCCAACAATCTGCATACCCGGGTCAACGCCCTCTTTTCGTGCCACACGGTCGCATTGTAACCCGGTGCAGTTTATTAAAAATGACGTTGTAAAAGCTCTCTGACTGGTTATAACCCGCGTTGAATCCGCGCTTTTTTCAAATGCTTTTACCTCGTGTTTGGTGAGAACTTTGCTTTGCGCAGATGAGCCCTCAATTAATTCAACATATTTTCGTGCAACATCGGCATAATCGATTATGCCCGTGCAGGGAACCCAAATTCCCTCAATGCCTGTGCAAAAGGGTTCAATGTCGCGGATCGTGTTGTGGTCAATTTTTTCAATCCCTTCAACTCCATTTTGAATACCGTTGTTAAATACCCGGTTCAGATGCACCAGTTCGGAAGGATCTGTAGCCACCACAATCTTTCCGCAGATATCGTGCTTAACATGGTGCTCTTTTGCAAATGCAACCAGTTCTCTCCGTCCATCAACACAATTCTTAGCCTTATAACTACCTGGCTTATAGTAAAGTCCTGAATGAATCACCCCCGAATTATGACCGGTTTGATGACCCGCCACCCGATCCTCCTTTTCAAGCACCAGTATGCGCAGATCCGGAAAATTCCTGCCAAGTTTATAGGCACTTGCAAGGCCTACAATACCACCACCTGCAATTATAATATCGTAATCGACCGAATTTAAAACCATACCGGAAATATTCATTTAAAGCCTGCAAAATTAGGGATTCACATACGAAAAACATCTATTCCCCTGACAATTAGGTCATCTTAACAAATTTTTGTGCAAAACTCTGCATTTCCCTTTATCTTTAGCCTTGCAGGACGGTCGCTACTGACTTATTTTTGCCACTCTATCTACCTCTATGCACACAAGGGTTATTATTTTAGTGATATTATGTTTGTCGTCACCAAAGCTACACGCGGGTGGTTTTCAGATAAACATGTTAGGAATGAAGGCCACCTCTATGTCGGGTGTCGCAACCGGGGTTGGAAAAGATGCCTCTTCGGCTTTTCATAATCCGGGAGCCATGTCATTTCAGGAATATACCCAACTCTCATTTGGTGCCGCCTTTTCAATGCCATCAACATCGTATTTAAGTCCGTTCACGAGTAATTCCAACATGGACAACAAGCTTTATACTCCATTTCACTTTTACGCCGTAGGTAAGCTCAATGAAAAGTCAGCGATAGGTCTCAGTATAAACACTCCTTTTCATCAGCGTTCAAAATGGGACGACGACTGGGCTGGACGGTATATCACAAAAGAGAATAACATTAAAGCGGTTTACATTCAGCCGTCGTTTGGTTATGCCTTAAGCGATGTTGTGGGGATAGGCGGCGGACCAAACGTTGCATTCGGTTCCATGTACATTAGCAGGGATCTGCCAATCGCATCACAATCGGGCGATATCGGCCTTGAACTGGATGGCAAATCGGTTGGATTCGGGTTCAGCATTGGATTGTTTTTCAATTTCAGTGATGAATTTACAGCCGGCATCAATTACCGGTCGCCGGTTAAAATGAAAGTAAAGGATGGCGACGCGTCATTTTCAAATGTGCCTCAATCGTTAGCTGATGATTATCCTTCATCGGTTTCCTTTGAGTCAGAATTCAAGTTACCTTCGGTGATAGTAGCAGGAGCCGCTGTTGATGTAACCCGCGAGCTTATGATTTGTATGGATATCAGTTATACATTCTGGAATGTGTTCGATTCGCTGTCGTACAAGTTCAAGGACCATGAAAATCTGGATTACGGTACCGGGGCCTTTTACAAAAACTCCTTCGCTGTCAGGCTGGGCGGGCAGTATGAAATTTCCGACATTATCAACCTCAGGGCTGGTGTTGCATTCGATAAGTCACCCGTTGAAGACGGTTATGTTTCGCCCGAAAATCCTGATGCCGACCGGTTCATGTTTTCATTGGGAGGTTCGGTGAAATTCGGAGAGCATATTGGGGTTGACCTTGCCTATATGCTGCAAAACATTAAAGAACGCGAATCCATTAATGTCGAAAATAACTTCGGAGGCAATTACAAAAGTCTGGTGAATATTTTTGGTGTTACGCTAAACTATACTTTCTGAAATGAAAATTTCTATAAAATATATTTTATTGTCAGCCGTCGTTGCAGGTATTTCATGCAATACTTCTTTTGAAGAAATCAAATACAGCGATGGCATTGCTGATTTTTCCCGGGTTGTAGCCGTTGGCGGATCACATTTTGCGGGATACAGCGACCGTGCCCTGTATCTCGAAGCTCAGTCAAATTCTGTTCCTGCCATTGTTGCAAACCGGTTTTCCTTCGCGGGAGGCGGGCCATTCACTCAGCCGCTGGTAAAGGCGGGTGTTGGGATTGGAAATAATGATAATTCGAAATACGTTTTGTCACTAATCCCCGACCCCTGTTCAACTGGAACCATAGTGGTACCTATGCCTGTGAGCGCAACCGGTGATTTATCAAATTATAACTGGCTGGGTGGTCTCATACACTATAATAATGTATCGGTGCCCAATATGCGTATCCGTGATGTTTCCCTGCAAACCTATGGAGTACCCAATCAGTCGGTAGGAAATTTGCTTTATTCCCGTTTCGCCAGTAACCCGGGCTCCAGTACCGTTACCGGCGACGCGCTCCTGGCTAATCCTACATTTTTTATGGTATGGCTTGGAATAGAAGATGTGTACTCATATGCCCGAACCGGAGGTGACCAGGGTGGCGATTCCATTACTACCGGAAACTCGTTCGATTTATCTTACAATAATTTATTGAGCGAATTAACTGCACAGCAGGCAACCGGTGTTTTGTTAAATATCCCCCCGGTTGAATCGTTCCCCTTTTTTACTGAAATTGCATACAACGGGCTGGTGTTAAATGCTCAGCAGGCAAATGAACTGAATGTTCTTTATGCCAGTGTTGATACATCGATAAAATTTACACCCGGAGTAAACCGTTATGTTATAGCCGACCCGTCGGTACCTTCGGGACGCCGTCATATCAACCAGGGTGAATTTATTCTCTTATCAACTCCTGTTGATTCTATCAATTGCCAGGACTGGGGCACAAAACTTCCAATTCCGCAACGTTATGTACTCAACGCCCAGGAGGTAAGTAAAATTAAAAATGCTATCATCTCGTACAACTCCACCATTACCATTGCTTCTTCCAACTTTAATCTGGCTGTTGCCGATATGAGTTCGTTCATGCAGGAAATTACTCAGGGAATTCAATTTAACGGCGTTAATTATTCTTCTAAATTTATCACCGGAAATGTTTATTCAACCGATGGTTTTCATTTTACACAAAGGGGCAGCGCATTAATTGCGAATAAAATTATTTCAACGATAAATAATTTTTTCAGCGCTAAAATTCCCCGTTCGGATGTCAATTCCTTTGATGGATTGATAATCCCCTGAAACGTTATTT
>CAZPKJ010000125.1:0-8884 GCA_964587075.1 uncultured Flavobacteriaceae bacterium
TACCATCTTCGTGTTGAAGACAGCTTCGGAAGTACCTCAAGAAAAATTGTACGGCAGTAGGTTCTGCCATACCAAATATTTTATCCAAAAAGGGATGACTAATGAAATGTCATCCCTTTTTTCATGGCATCAGCCCTTACCAGGAGGTCTGAATAATTAAGAAATTAATAGTTACTTATTAGAAAAATCCAGCAATAACTAAATTCCATACTCCTGTGATTCAATATTTTTTTTTGAGCTGAATATTTTTTTACATTTAGGCTTTTAATAAATCCCGGTACTATGATGAATCGCTCCCTGACTCCTTTCGCAATAGTTTTGCAATTACTGATTTTTACCACCTCTGCCTATACCCAGGATATCCATTTTTCTCAATTCCGCATGGCGCCCCTGGTACAAAATCCGGCTTTGTCGGGTTCTGTTGAGAACATACGAACCATCATTAATTACAAAGATCAGTGGCGAAGTGTGGGGACTCCGTACAAAACTTTCAACGCTTCCGCGGATATGGCACTTTCTAAAATATCAAATAAAACCGGTTATTGGGCCGGAGGGATCCAGGTTTTTCATGATCAAGCGGGTGAATCGGAAATGGGAAGTTTTCAGGCGAACTTATCGGCCGCCTATCATGTTTACATCAGCGAATTCAGTACACTGGGTGCCGGCCTTTCGGGAGGATATTGTCAACGGGTAATAAACTACAGTTCGCTCAAGTGGGGAAGCCAGTATGATGGCTACAGTTACAATAGCTCTCTTCAGGCGGGTGAACCTTCGGGTTCTGAAAAAATCGGATATGGCGATATCGGCGGTGGACTGGTATGGAATTACAAGCGAGGTGAGAAATATATGACCGGTAACGACCAGCTGCACGCAATTTTAGGCGCTGCAATTTTTCATCCTCACAGCCCCGATTATTCATTTTACAAAACCGGCGAAAACCTTCATATGAAACTGGTCATTCATGGCGAAATGTTATTCGGTGTTGCTAACTCAAACTTTTCAGTGAGCCCTGGTTTTATTTTCTACAATCAGGGGAAATCGCAGGAAGTTACCGCGGGCGCGATGTTCCGGTACACCTTACAGGACAAATCCAAATATACCTCTTTTGAACAGGGAAGAGCTGTTGCTTTAGGCGCCCATTTCAGGGCTAAAGATGCATTTATTGCTTCATTTAATGTGGAATTGGGCCGCCTTGAAATAGGAATGAGTTATGATATCAATATTTCAAAACTTGAATCGGCCAGTTCAGGCCGGGGTGGATTCGAACTTGGGCTGGGATATATCATAGCGAATCCCCGGAGAAACATTGAGGCAAAAAAATAAAATCCTTCGGGTACAACATGGAGGAATCCTGAAATTCGCTCCGGCTTTCTGTGAATTTTAATGATGAGTTCCAATTGCACGCACCAAACAAATAATTACGAATTGATTTAACTTTATCTGAAATGAAAAAATACTGCACTGTTTGTTTATCGTTGCTCACCATGATCCTGCTTGCAGGGTATCGCGCTTTTGGTGAATGGGAAACTGCTCCGGGTTATGCCAGGGCTTTTATTGAAAATAAGGGGCAGTATAACGGAAGGGATAAGCAAGCAGGCTATGCCGTTTTGTTTGCCGCTGATCAGGGCCCTCACCAGGTTTATTTTTCAAAAACCGGCATTACCTATCGTCTTGATAAAAAACTACCCAGGAAAAAATGGGATAAAAAAATTCCGCTCAGCTCCGAAGCCGATTACAGGCAAAAACTAAACGACCGGAAAGAAATTCGGATGGAATCGGAATTGATTTATATGAATTGGGAAAATTGCAACAGCCATGTTGAGTTAATGGCTGATGATATTTTACCTGACTACTTCAGCTACGGCATGGGAAGTAATAACATAAATTATAATCATGTAAAAGGCTACCGGCAGTTAACCTATAAAAACCTGTATCCGGGTATCGATCTGGTTTACCAGTTTCATCCCGACAAGGGTTTAAAGTATCATTTTATTGTGCAGCCGGGTGCTGATACGAGACTTATAAAGTTAAATTACAAGACCGAATCAAGATTGGAGCTCGATGAATCAGGAAATATCCTGATTAAAACCTTTCTTGGAAATATTACCGATCACGCGCCATTAACTTTTTATGAAAATAACCAATCCAAAATAATTACTTCCTCCTATTCATTATCGAACAATACCGTATCGTTCAATATCGGCAGTTACGACAGATCCCAATCCATTGTCATTGATCCATGGACTGTATTTCCTGCATCACCTAATTCGAACAAAGTTTGGGAAGTAGAAACTGATTTGAACGGAAATGTGTATACATACTCCGGTGATATGCCTGTAACGCTCCGGAAATACAATAATCTTGGAAGTCTCCAGTGGACTTATCTTACCTCCTGGGATTCGTCGGGATACTGGATAGGCGGAATGAAAGCCCACCCTAACGGGGATGTATATATGACATCGGGCTCCAATGGTGAAATAAGAAAGATTTTACCCTCCGGCAGTCAACAATGGTTTAATAATCCCAATTTACTAACCTCCTATGAATACTGGAGTCTTGCTTTTAATTGTGACTATACCAAACTTGTAGTCGGTGGAACCCGGTTAACATTCAGCATACCTTTTCCGATCATTCGGGGAACTGTAATGAATATTAACCTCACTAATGGTGCGCTTCTTTCAACAACTGAAGTTGGGTACGGAAGTGTTATCGGTATCCCTCCCGATGTTCAGGAAGTAAGTTCCATTTGCTCGGCGCCCAATGGAAATTACTATTTTTTAACACTGGATTCGGTTGGTTCAGTAAAAGATGACCTTTCAACTATACCATTCAAAACAGGTACGACATACAACTTTGATTATTACATTCCGGGATATGGATTCGGAACAAAACAACCTATTAGTGCCATACGGGCTACCGCCTCTGAGTTTTATACCCATAATGGTGTTACAATAGATAGGAGAGATCTTTTTACGGGTGCAATCACCGGTACAGCCGCTATTCCGGGTGGTATCACTTCAGCTACAATTTTCGGAACGAATGTCCAGGGAAATGGCGGACTGGATATTGACAGTTGCGGATTTGTTTATGTTGGGTCGGGAAATGCCGTTCACAAATTTGACCCCGCGCTGAACCTTGTTGGTTCGGTTTCAACTCCCGGGCCGGTTTATGATGTATCGGTTACCAGCTACGGAGATATCGCTGCCAGCGGAAATAATTTTATCAGTTCGTTAACTTTTTCTGCATGCAACATACCTGTTTCAATTTGTATCACTACACTCATTGCTTCGGCCTCAGCCACCGATGCTACGTGTGCGGGAACTTGCGATGGTACCGCCTCGGCATCACAAGTTGGCGGCACCCCTCCTATCAGCTACAGCTGGAGTAACGGTTCATCTTCACAAAATATTACCGGACTTTGTGCAGGTGTTTATACGGTTATTGTAACAGATGCCAACCTCCTTTCGGATACGGCGACGGTAACCGTTTCGGAGCCGGCACCCATTTCGGTCACCATTTCAATCACTGATGCCTCATGCGGAGCTTCCAATGGAACAGCTACCGTCACTCCATCAGGAGGTGTAGGGAGTTACACGTATTTATGGTCGCCCCAGGGAGGGACCGATTCAACAGCTGCCGGTTTGGCTGCCGGCAATTATACTGTTGCGGTAACCGATTCCAACGGATGTTCAATGGATACTACAATTACTATCAACACCGTCAGCGGCCCTCAAATTGTTATAGACTCTCAAAATGACGCCTTCTGCTACGGATCATCGAGCGGGAGCGCCACCGTACAGGTAGTATCGGGTGTACCCCCTTATACATATATCTGGAATACCATTCCAAATCAAACTACTCCCCAGGCTGTGAACCTTGGAGAAGGAACCTATATGGTTTTTGTTACGGATTCAAACGGGTGCACATCATCTCTAACGGTAACCATAAACGAACCCGATTCCATTCAGTTATCAGCCGCCTTAATCACTAACGATTTGTGCGGGCAGGGTACCGGCAGTGCTTCTGCCTCAGCATCCGGAGGTACGCCAGGTTACAGCTACCTGTGGAGTACCATTCCTCAACAGACGGGTGCATCCATAAGTAACCTTGCATCAGGAACCTATACTGTTACCGTTACCGACGCCAACTTCTGTACTTCTGTATCAAGTGTAACCATAGGTGAAATTCCAGCTCCGGTAATTTCACCCGATAATCAAACCAATGTTACCTGCGCTGGTCTGTCCGACGGAAGCGCGTCTGTAAGCGTGAGCTCCGGAACGGCACCATTTACTTATATCTGGTCGACCATTCCGGTGCAAACTACACCTGTTGCTGCAAACCTTGCCGCCGGAAGTTATACCGTAGTAGTAAGCGATTCAAATGCATGTACCGATACGCTGGTTGTTGTAATTACCGAACCTGACATGCTCAGCCTGGCGGGCTCCTCCCTTTCAGCTTCCTGCGGACTTGCCAATGGATCGGCATTGGTTAATGTAAGCGGAGGAACACCCGGCTATTCTTACACATGGAGCTCCTTTCCGGGACAAAATATGTCAACGCTCGTAAATATTCCTGCGGGAACATATACAGTTACCGTTACCGATGCATCAGGATGTACTTCCAGCACTTCTGTTACTGTTGGCGATTCCCCCTCTCTCAATGCAACGGCTTCCACCAGCCCTGCCTGTGGTGCAGGTAATGGCACCGCTACTGCAACTGCGTCAGGAGGTGTTGCGCCTTATACTTATTCATGGAGTCCCGCGGGTGGGAACCAGGCAACTGCTACCGGTTTAAACAATGGAAATTACACTTGTGTGATAACCGATGTAAACGGTTGTGCCGCTATTGTAACTGTTAATGTAACCGTTTACCCCGGCGTTAATGCCAACGCGGGCCCCGATGTTATTATACAGCCCGGCAGTTCGGTTCAACTCAGCGCCAGCGGCGGAATATCATGGAACTGGAACCCTGCTGAAGGACTTAGCTGCAATGATTGTCAGAACCCCGTCGCCAGCCCCGGCACTTCTACAACCTATTGTGTAACCATTACCGATTCGGATGGATGCACGGGCAGTGATTGTTTGCGGGTAGAACTCGATACCGAATGCGGCGAAGTATATGTGCCTGACGCATTTTCTCCCGACGGGTCAGATCATCCTGAAAATGAAAAACAGTGTGTTTACGGACGATGTATTCAAACTATGGAGTTCTCCATCTTTACCCGGTGGGGTGAAAAAGTATTTGAAACAACTTCGCAATTAAAATGCTGGGATGGAACTTACAAAGGAAAGGCAATGAATACCGGTGTGTATGTGTACTTTTTAAAAGCAACATTAAAAGATGGAAGCCGGATAATGCGTAAGGGAGATATCAATTTGATAAGGTAATGGTTGAATCAAATTAGTTTGCTTATTGCAAAAAGTTAATGATTCAAACAAACGATCTATTTAGCTAAAACAATAAGCGAATAACCTCCCAATGCTCTTACAGCAAAATCGGGGTTCATCCTAAAAAGAAGTTTCCTCGGAAATCGGGCCAGCTCCGACTGCATTGTTTTAACAGGTAAATCAATGTAAGAGCCTGTGTATTCCCAATCACAGATGTCGTATCCGCAATCACGCAATGTTGCCAATGCGGTATCCTTTGAAAAGTAATGCAGGTGCCCTACGTTTTTCCGTTTATTCATAAGAGGGTATCCCCGCAATACAGCCTGTGCAGAAAGGTCGAGTGGAATGTGAAATATAAATTGCTTCCCTTTTCCCTTCGCAATTCTCAAAAATTCCATGTAATTTTCGACATGTTCAAAAACATCCATCATCAGGCAAAGGTCGAAATGCCTGTTACCGGGTATAGCTTCAACATCATCCACAATAAACGATAATCGTTTCTTCGCTTTGGCAGAGGCCATTGAAATTGCTTGTGGCGAAACATCATAACCTGTAAATTCAATATGATCGGGTAATGACTGATAAAGCTGATTTAGTATTTCACCGGCACCACAACCTATTTCGAGAACTGAATCAGGGCTGATTCCATGTTTGCCAAGTAATTTAATTACAGCCCTGGCTTTCCAGGGAGCCTCACCTGAATGCCAGTCGGGGTGTTTTTCCAGATAAGCACCTTCCGAATAAAATTCCTTCGACATTTTAAAAACTATATGAAAAAACAGGAACGCTTAAACACCCCTCATTTTTTCCTTATGTTTGGTTATCTGACGCACGAGGGCTTCAACAGCGTTATCGGTCGCTTCTTCAAAAGTTTTACATTGTTCCTTTGCAAAAAGGATTTTGCCCGGAGTATTTATTTTTATCTCCGTGATTTTATTTTCGGAATTGTCGGCTTTGTCGAGTCTCAGGAATACTTCACTGTCAATAATCTGATCGTAGTACTGAAAAAGCTTATCAACTTTCTCTTCAACAAACTTTAATAATTTCTGGTCCGCGTCAAAATGGATGGATTGAACTTTAATCTTCATAGTAAATTAATTTATTCAGGCTTTAGGGTGTGCCTGTTTGTATATATTTTTTAGTTTTTCAATAGTATTATGAGTGTAAACCTGAGTGGCGGCAAGGCTGCTGTGACCCAGTATTTCTTTTACTGCGTTAATTTCGGCGCCATTATTAAGCATATGTGTGGCAAAGGTATGTCGTAAAACATGAGGGTTCTTTTTGTCGCCGGTAGTTACCATGCCCAGATACTTTTTAATGGTTCGGTAAACGAACTTGGGATTCATGTTCAATCCGGGTTTATTAAAAAACAACCGGTTGCTCTGCTTGCCGGATTCTGAAAGAAATAATTGTCGCTCGTTTATATAACCTTTCAGCGAATCGGTTAGTATGTTACTAATTGGAATGATACGTTCTTTGCTCCGTTTTCCAAACACTTTTACCGTTTGATTCCCAAAATTAATGTCTCCAACATCCAAGCCAATGAGTTCCGACAGCCTCATTCCGGTTCCGTAAAACAATTCCAGCATGGTACGGTCGCGTACCCCTTTAAATCCATCTTCAAAATGTATCTCACTGAAAAGATCATTCATCTTCTTTTCATCAATATAAGCAGGAAGTTTTTTGCCGGTTTTAGGTGACTGAATCTTAACCATGGGGTTTTGCTGAATCACATTTTCCTTCAACAAGAACCTGAAAAAAGATTTTAATGTGGTGATTTTCCGGTTTACCGACCTTGGCAGAACACCCTGGTCAATCAAACTGACTATCCATGAACGGATGAAAAAGTGGGTGATAGCCGGAATTTCCATGGCTCCATATTCCATCGCTAAATAATCAAAAAACTGGGTAAGGTCCGATTCGTACGCTTTAATCGTATGTGCCGAATAACGCCTTTCGTACTGAAGATAAGATAAAAAACGCTTTGTTGGCATCCGCAGTTATTTGCCTTCAAAGATACGAAAAGCTGGGGGAAAATGGAGAGATCCGATTACTTACCCATCGACTCGGCTGCCCTGAGAGAATCTCTGTAAATCGCTTTCTTTACGGTAGTTCTGCGCGTGATTGAAGGTTTTTCAAAAGCGGCACGGGCACGTAAGGCGCGCACAATACCTGTTTTTTCGAATTTCTTCTTGAACTTCTTAAGTGCTTTGTCGATTGACTCGTTTTCTTTAATTGGAACAATAATCATGTACTTTATTTTTAAGGGATTGCAAAGGTAAATATTTTTTAGCGGATACCCCTACTCAAATCATCAAATTTTTATCCTTTCAACTTCTCTTTTTGAAAAAAGTTGGACAGGAATCGGGATTAAGAAAAAAAACAGTCTTAAGTAATTGATTCATAAATATTTATAAATACCACGGGGTAGAAACCCTAAAAAAATCACCTGCTTTTCACAGCTGCTTCAACCTTTTGGATTGCCTTCCATAGCCTTTACTTTGTATTTTTGAGCCACGAAAAACAATTCTATGGGTCGCATTTTCGAAAAAAGAAAGCACAAAATGTTTGCCAGGTACGCTAAAATGGCAAAACAATTCACCCGGATAGGCAAGGAAATTGCCATCGCTGTAAAACAATCGGGTCCTGAACCCGACAACAACCCCAGGCTCCGGATGGCAATTCAAAATGCCAAGAGTGTTAACATGCCTAAGGACCGGGTGGATTCGGCCATCAAAAGAGCCGTTTCAAAAGATACTGCCAATTATGAGGAGATCGTATATGAGGGCTATGCACCTCACGGAATTGCCCTGGTGATGGAATGTGCAACCGATAATCCTACACGAACTGTAGCCAATATCCGCATGTACCTTTCGAGGGGAAACGGCTCTCTTGGAAAAACCGGCTCATTGGATTTTTTATTTGAACGTAAAGGTATTTTTAAGCTGAAAAAAAATAATTTAAATGTTGAAGAGCTGGAGCTTGATCTGATTGACTTTGGAGCAGAAGAGGTTTTTGAAGATGAGGGAGAGATTTACATCTACACGTCATTCACCGAATTTGGCAGCATGCAAAAAGCTCTTGAAGAAAAAGGATTTGAGGTCATAAGCAGCGAATTGCAGCGGATTCCTGCCAACACCGTTCAGTTACAGGAAGAACAGATGATAGAAGTTGAAAGCCTGATTGAAAAAATTGAAGAGGATGACGATGTTCAGGCGGTTTACCACAACATGGGGTAAAACAAAATCATGTCCGGATTATAATAACAACAAAGGGTGCCTCACAGCACCCTTTGTTGAATTAACCTAACCTGTACAAGCAATTAAAACCTATCGCTGAATCAGAATTTTTGAAGTTTTAACCACTCCCCGGTCGCTGTATTTTACCAGGTAAACACCGGGCGAATACGTTTCCATATTTACCCGCATGGCATAAGATCCCTCTTTTAGTGGTAAATCTGAAAGGGATTCCAGCAGATGTCCCGACCTATCATAAAT
>CAZPKJ010000126.1:0-8852 GCA_964587075.1 uncultured Flavobacteriaceae bacterium
TAATGACCACACAGCAGAATCAGGTTTTTGCACATTGATAGTTTGTTACTTAATTGTTGGTCAAGCATTTCTCCATCGGGACTTAAATAAATAATTTCATCATAATCATGTTTGGATTTCAAGTCACTTATGGCTGCCGCAACCGGTTCAATCATCATCACCATACCTGCACCACCGCCATACGCGTAATCGTCGACCGACTTATGCTTGTTGAAAGCATAGTCGCGAAGATGAACCAGGTTTATTTCAACCAGCCCTTTGCTTTGTGCTCTTTTCAGGATAGAATGACTGAAAGGACTCTCCAGCAGTTCTGGCAGCACGGTGATAATGTCAATTCGCATCGGATACAGTCATTAAGAGTTCAAAAGTAACGATCCTGCCTCTAAACTCACGAAAGCAGTTTCTCCATGGAATAATGCTGAATCTCATTGAAGAGCAGGTGTGTTTTTTCAAGGATCCGGTAACCCAACGACTGGTAAAAAGGTACCGCGTTTTCTCTTGCCTGCAAAAACACCCGGGTGTGACCGCTGCTCCTCGCTTCATGCTCCATATGAAGCATCAGTTTTTTACCAATACCCCGTCCGCGCAAGCGTTCATCAACACCTACCGAACGAACCTGAACTGTGGACCGGTCGATAATGAGTAAACGTCCGCAACCAACGATGGCACCTTGTCCGCTTACCGCTACATAATGGCGCGAATGAAGTTCCGATGCTTCGGATCTGTTCTCGAAGGGCTGGCCCCATGGTTTGCGAAGCAATTTCCAGCGCAGGGCAAAGTATTCATCGAATTCCTTTGTGTTTTGCGGCGGGCGGATCAATATATTCTCATCACTTTGCTGCAGAGGCAAAAACATTTCAGCCATCATGCACCGCACACTGCCTCCGCCAACCTTTTCAATGACAGGTACCGGGCAGTCGAGCAACGTTCCATGTTGTTCAAGCGCCCGGAGCTGAGCCTTCTTCAGCGATTTCAGTGCCGACTCCGATAGCACAATGAAGGGTTCGCCGTTTTTTCCTTGTACTTCGAGCATATTGCCGGCGAACGAAGCCATTTGGGCGGGGGTAATTTCAATGATGATCCGGTTGGATGTTTCGAATGATTCCAGCACCTGATTCCGGCTTTCGGGCCGGGCGATCACTTCATGACAGATCACAGCAAATCCGGTTCCCACCGTCATTAAAACGTTGGTGTGATAAATTGGGGTGCCATCATGGAGTGTTTCAAATACCATGGGCACATATCCCAGTTCTTTGCAAAGATGTTCAAACAGTGTCCTGTCTGAACGGCTGCTCACCGCCATATAGGCGACGCGGCGGACATGGTCAAAGACGATGCTGCCGGTACCCTCGAGGTAAACACCGTTATTTTCCTTTTCAGAAAGGTCTGTTACCTGTGTTACCATGAAACCAAACCGGATGCTGAGTGAATCCAAAATATCGCGGCGGCGTTCCAGCCGGCGCAGGGCGCTTTCCATAGGGTACAGTATCACTTTTCCATCCGGGTGAAAACTCACCCAGTTGTTCGGGAAAACCGAGTCGGGAGTTGTTACCGAAGGGTTATCGTCGAAAATAATGGTATTTATTCCGGCTCCGGATAGCCTGTCCGCGAAAGCGTTAAATTCAGTCCTTGCCAGGCGGACAACATCGGGGCCACCCTGATCATGCTGATACCGGTTTGACGCGGCTGTTTGCTCATTAAAACCAAAATGTGAAGGTCTGATCAGAAGTATGTTCCGTGCCGACTGACTCATAGGTTTAAAAGTGTACGATTCGTTCATATTTACCCCGGCCAACTTCATGTATAATTGTTTTGAATGCAGCGGGGTTATCGCTGGTAACTGTCATGCGGCTCATCATCTGTTCGGGTGATAAAATCTCCGAGTCGCGGTCGGTAACAAGGTACCCGCTGTAACGGGCATCCTGTATAAGAATAAGTGTTTGCTGAGAGGGCAGGGGGCCGGTATCGGCAATGATGAAATTTTTCCTCATCCGTGATGCAACGGCCATGGTTTCTTCCATAGCCTTATTAAAATTATCACGGTCCACGTCATGCATCCTGCCTGTTGCCGGATCGGTTGCGGGTCGCGATGGCCATGGTAGTTCCTGCAAAACCCGGAGAGCTTCCTTTTGCGACGACAGCGTTAATACCGGAATGGATCCTTTCTCATACCGCCTGATTTCTGCCATCAGGCAACCGGATGAATCCAGCTCTTCGTAGAGCGCGAACCGAGGCTCGGTAACACGCAGTTTCCGGTTGAAGCGGGGATTGAAACGGTCAATCTCCTCGGCTTCTCTGATGCCGGCCAGAATATGGCTTCCGGTAACCTGGAAATCGATATGAGTAGCATTAACGGCAACGTTCAGGAACCGTTTCCCTTTCATTTTGCCTACGATGGCACGCGCTTTTTTGCGGATGTTTTTTGATTTGATGATATAAATTACTTCTCCGTTGTCATTTACAAAATAAAGCAGGCCTGCTCGTGGCGGCAGCAATTCGAGTTCCGGTTCAGGGATATTGGAAAAGTTTTGCCTGGGCTGGGGTACATGAAAGTAGGGATACAGTTTTCCTTCCGACTTATCGATAAGCATTTCCAAAATTGAAGTAGTGGCAAATGCGTCGGCTGCAGCGCGGTGGGCGTTGGTGAGTTTAATGGAGAGTGACGAACAAAGCCTGCCAAGGCTGTAAGAGGGGTGCCCCGGAAAAAGGCGGCGGCTCGTTTTACAGGTACACAGCATCGGATTTTCGAGGTCATAGCCGTGCCGTTTGAGTGAATGCTTCAAAAACGAATAGTCGAACATCACATTGTGAGCAACAAAAATCCGGTTTTCGAACAATCCTGCAATGTACGAGGCTACTTCATCAAACCTTGGTGCCGAGGCAACCATATCGTCGGTGATTCGGGTAAGCCTGGAGATAAATGGCGGAATAGTTACGCCCGGGTTAACCAGCGTAGAGTACTCACCGGTAATATGAACTCCGTCGTGCAGATAAACAGCTATTTCGATGATTTGATCATACTCGGGCTGCCCACCGGTGGTTTCTAAATCGACTATGGCGTACATAACAAAATCAGGTTGTGAATTTGGGTATTTTTTTGGAATAATCAGCGACTCTCCAGGCGATAAGGAAGGTGGAAAATATCATCATTCTGAATCTTGGACTGGTAAACGGACAGCGGAACAAAAACTGCCCGAATCAGGTTATAAAAATCGCCTCAGCAACACAACAGCATTGATCAGCTTTTCCAGGGCCAACAAAAAGCCCGCCTTCGCTCCGATTTATCGGAGCTTCGGCAGGCAATGTGCGCGAGAGGAGAGTCGAACTCCTACAGGTGTTACCCCACAGGCTTCTGAGACCTGCGCGTCTACCAATTTCGCCACTCGCGCGGAAGTAGAGCCGCTTCGCGCCACACTTCCGCGCAAGCGCCTGATGTGAACGGAAGGGAATTTATGCAAGCGGTTTTACACGCTTGCACTGAAGCGTGATGCGACAGCATCTCTGCTTCAGTGCCCAGGACGAGATTCGAACTCGTACACCTGTTACGGCGCCACCCCCTCAAAGTGGTGCGTCTACCAATTTCGCCACCTGGGCCTCAATAATGAGGGTGCAAAAGTATAAAAAATCAGCCATTTTGAGGCGTGTTAACTAAAAATGAGTGCTGACCTTAATTGCTCCGAAGCCCTTTGATACAAGGAACTCATGCAGTTTCAATGAGCCAGGAATGCCCCCGATAGCTGATAATGGCAATGTGCCCTTGCGAAATTGGCCGAATCTTACTCTCTTTGCAGCCTTAATTTTAATAATTTATAACCGAACTTACCATGAAAAGAAACGCTACTGCCGTATGGAACGGACCAGGAAAAACCGGAAAAGGAACCTTATCGACCCAGTCGGGCCTGATTTCAGATTTACCCTACACCTGGGCCTCACGATTTGAACAAAATCCGGGTACAAACCCCGAAGAACTGGTTGCTGCCGCCCATGCCGGCTGCTTTTCGATGAAACTTAGCTTTGTGCTTGGTGCTGCAGGCTTTGAACCAGAGTCCATTGAAACTACCTGTACCGTCGACCTCGAAAGCGGCGTTATCAGAAGTTCACAGCTTGAAGTGAAAGTTAAGGCACCCGGAATTTCAAAAGAGGTGTTTGAAAATTGTGTGCAGGAAGCTAAAAATACCTGTCCTATTTCTAAATCGCTGAGCGCCGAAATGGAAGTAACTGCCACCGGAACGTTATTGGGTTAAACCGCGGAGAGAAAAAGGATTATTGAATTATTCAGCTGAAAAGGGTGTTCAGGTAAGGCTCTCCCTCAGGATGGCCTTACTCCGTCATCCCATAGCTCAGCTCCACCTGAAAGTATTTGTCGAGCGCGTTGAGTTTTTCTGAAACTGCCTGCGACATCTTTATAATTACATTATCATTTTCGCCGGTATCGGGTAACAAGCCTACAATTTTTACATACACAAACTGGTTGTTCATGCGGTTGGTGACTTTAATAATGGTACCGATAGGGGCGGTACGGTGTAGTCCGTAAAACTTGCTGTTCTTCATGTTGCCGTCGGTAAACAGGGTAGCAACGCCCGTTTCGGTAATCTGCAGCATCGATTTCCCGGAATTTCCCTTTTTTACCGGCGTAACGGTTTTAGTTGCCTGGTCGAAATAATTTTCTGCCCGGGGCTCGGTAACGGTATTGCTTTCTTTGATATTTCCGGATGCCACCGGCACTGACAATTCAGGCCTGACTTCGGCGGGTTTGGCAGCGATGTTAGCTTCAGCAGTACTTTGGGCCGGTGGGGGTGGCGGAACTACTACCTTTTGAGTTTCCGTTTGTGCCAGAACCCGGACTGAACCTTCGGTGTTATAATTCACAATGAGCTTTTGGCCCGCCTGAATATTATCTGAGCGCAGATTATTGTATGCTTTGATATTTTCGACCGGCTGGTTGAATTTCCGGGCAATGCCAAACAGCGTTTCCCCCGACTGAACAACATAGGTAACCGGGTGTTTGATGCCTTCAGGCAATGGGACCGAAGATGTAGAAACCGGGGTTTCTTTTTTCAGTTCCGTCTTTGCCGGTGCCGCCGATGCCGTACCGCCCTGTAGCGGGATATTAACTATCTGATCAATTTTAAGCATTTCCACACCCTGGTTTGCCTGCATCAGCTCGTCGA
Organism: uncultured Flavobacteriaceae bacterium; assembly: GCA_964587075.1. Lineage (GTDB taxonomy): Bacteria > Bacteroidota > Bacteroidia > AKYH767-A > OLB10 > CAZPKJ01. The sequence goes on from CAZPKJ010000126.1 coordinate 5,172, forward strand.
CCGAAACATTGTATCGCTTCGATAGTAATGTCCAGGTCTCTTTTGGTTCAACTTTATGAAGTATGAAATTTTTACCATGGATCGATTTCACCCGCAGCGAATCGGCCGGGTTAACAGGAAAATTTCCGGCGGTGCTCAGAAAGCTTAAAAATGAAAGAATAACTAATAATAAAACTGAAATTCGTTGCATCATTGCGGAGTTGTCTTAATTTTACACAATATTAAAATTTTCAGGTATGCTTATGGACTCACGAAGGGCAGCTATTTTCAACAAAGTAATTAACAGGAAATATGCTGTAAACAGGATGGTATCAGTGTGTTCACGGAATATGCTCCATACTCTGATAACGACAATTTTTTATTTTCTGTTGTGTTTGCCGTCACAGGCGCAGTCCGATTCCGCTACACTGGTATATAAAATTGATGTCAGAGAAGAAATTGGGCCGGGTATAGCAAGGCAGTTGGGAAAGGGGCTTGACGAAGCCGTAGCACTCAAAGCAAACCTGGTTATTATTCACATGAATACGTATGGTGGCATGCTCGATGCGGCCGACAGTATGCGTACCCGCTTACTGAATCTCGAAATTCCATCGGTATCATTTATCGATAACAATGCCGCCTCGGCAGGCGCGCTCATTTCTATTGCATGTAACCGCATTTACATGAGGAGCGGGGCAAGCATAGGAGCGGCAACCGTTGTGGATCAAACTGCTGCGGCATTGCCTGACAAGTATCAGTCTTATATGCGGGCCATGATGCGTTCTACAGCTGAAAAACGGGGCCGCGACCCGCTTATAGCCGAGGCTATGGTAGATCCTCGTACATACATACCGGGAGTTAACGACTCGGGGAAAGTTTTAACATTTACTACTTCCGAGGCAGTTAAAAACGGCTATTGCGAAGGGGTTGCCGAATCAATTACCGATGTTATCAAAGCCGAGGGAATCGTTGACTACACCATCAGGGAGTATGTCCCGTCGCTGCTCGAGAAAATTATCTCCATGCTCATCAATCCCGCCGTAAGCGGAATTTTGCTGCTGATAATGCTCGGTGGAATTTATTACGAACTGCAAACACCCGGTATAGGGTTCCCTATTTTAGCCGCATTCATTGCCGCTATTCTCTATTTTGCCCCGTTATACCTGGAGGGGCTGGCAGCCAACTGGGAAATTCTTCTTGCCGTAGTGGGCTTTATTTTGCTGGCAGTTGAAGTTTTTGTTTTACCCGGATTTGGAGTTGCGGGTATCACAGGCATTATTGTCCTGGTAACCGCCTTCGCATTCAGCATGATTGGTAACGATGGGTTCAGTTTCGATCTGGTCCCTCCGGGTGATATCACCAGGGCATTCCTGGTAGTGATCCTTTCGGGTTTGTCGGCACTGGTGGTTGGAATCATATTCGGCCGGAGCATGCTCAATACAAAACGGTTCGGACGAATGGTGCTCCAGGAGAGCATGACCGCAGGGTCAGGTTATGTAAGTACCGATACCAGTTTGTCGGAGCTGAAGGGAGCTGCCGGAATTTCACAGTCATACCTCCGTCCATCCGGTAAAGTAATGATCAACGACCGCAGCTACTCGGCCAGCGCTGAATATGGTTACATAGAGTCGGGAAAAAATGTAGTGGTGACCAGAGTGGATGGCAATAACCTGTGGGTAAAAGAAATCACATGATTCAACCAGCGAAAACTATTTTATTATGTGTGTTTATATCCCTTGCGGGGATGTTAAGTTCCTACGCCCAGGATACGGCTCTTCTGCAACAAGCCACTGATTCGGATGGAATCGACTCGGTACGTCCCAACAGGGTAGTGGTTTATCCCGGGTTTGGCGCCGCACTGGTACGAAACGATCTTACTCCGGTTTTTTACATATCAGCGGGCTTCAACCACAAAAACAGGTATGAAGCCAATGTGAACACTGCCAGTTATTTTTATTTCGATAAAAACAACACAAACACCTTCAACATCTACCGCAATACTTTTGTAAACGCCGAGTTCATGCTCAATTTCAGTCCGCTCAGCAGAAGCCTGAAAAGCTGGAATGGCGTAGGTGTAGGTTACCTTATTGAAGAACGGGGAAAATACTTCAGTGAAACAACCATGGTAATTTATTATAAACGCCGGTATCCGTTTTTTTCGGTGGCGCCCGGAATTATTTTTGATGACAACTTTAAGGATGTTTGGCCGGTGATTTCAATCAGGCTGTAGTGAATAACGTTATGGCATAAACGCCAGTCGCTGCTGCAGCTCGTCAGGTAATACCGGAAGGTTTCTTCGCTCAATGAGGAATGAGGTAAGTTCAGCCACTTCCTTAAAAATATAATGCTGGTCAAGCGCCGATTTCAGATAATCTTTACCACTGCTTCCCCCGGTACCTACCCGGGTACCAATCATCCGGTGAACCATATTCATATGACGATATCTCCAGGTTGCCATCAGCTCATCCAGATCGAGCAGGAGGTTGAGTAACTGATAGGGCAGCTGAAGTAAGGGATAATCGCGGTAAAGCATGATAAAGAGCCCGGCCCTGTTGGCTCTGTTTGAGAACCGCCGTGTTTTGGTAAATTCAGGGTCAAAAAAGACCTGGTTAAATCGTTCCAGATTGCCCTTTTCCCCTTCGGTTAAACTATCGTGATAAGCCTGCCTGTAATCATCCCAGAAAGAACTCTTGCCGGCGTAGTTTTTCCAGAGTGAAGTGTCATCCAGGAAAGGCATCCGTTCCAGCCATTTGTTCACCTCTTCAATGATGGAGCTCTGTTCTTCGGTTTTCCGGATAATTTCCTTGTGTTCGTCGCGGAGCTGCGAAATGTAGTATTCCTTGCCAAACCGGTTTTCGAGACGTAAGCCAAGCATGGCTTCAACCATTTTAAATTGTATGCTTTGAAACCCCGATGCCGGGCGCAGCAGGTTCCTGAAATCGAGGAAATCGAGCGGGGTCATGGTTTCCATGATCGAAATCTGATGAACCGCTACATCCAGTATGGTTGCACAGCGCTTCATCCGGTGAACGACTTTGTACAGATCAGGCGCATTGTCGTTGATGCTGTTCTGGCTGAATATGCCGTGGATGGATTTTAACTCATAAATAATCTGTTTGAACCATAACTCATAAGCCTGGTGGATGATGATAAACAACATCTCATCATGTGCCTCTGTTCCTTCCTTGTCGCTCTCGGGGAACTGGGCATTTAAGATCTTATCCAGTTGCAGGTAATCGCCGTAATACACTTCTTTTCTCATATAACTTGGTTGTTAACCGGGCAAAGTTAATTATTTGATTTTTGGCCACAGTCGGGGGGCTGCCTGCCCGGTTACGAATCTTTCGGTTTCCTCAGCATCATCAATCCGGCGAAAGTAATGATGCCGTTTACCAGCAACAGTTCGAAGCCGAATTTGTAACCTCCCAGCCATGCAACCGAATTTTTGTCGAGTAAAAAGCAAATGGCCGGCGAAAGGATACATACTATGGGTACAAATTTGTCTCTGACCGGAATTTTGGTGAACATCCCAAAAGCGTATAGTCCCAGCAGGGGCCCGTAGGTATATCCGGCTATTGTAAACAGCTCTTTTATTACGCTGTCGTTGTTAAGGTGCCTGAACACGATAATGCAAACAAACATCAAAACCGACATGCCCAGGTGAACCAGTTTACGAACCCGCTGCTTTTTTATTTCGTCGCT